>NZ_JBFUMH010000106.1:0-19101 GCF_054049475.1 Microvirga sp. P5_D2
CGCCGGCTCGAGGAGCCGTTCCCGTACCTGATCCTGGATGCGCGGTATGAGAAGGTGCGCGAGGGCGGCATCGTCGCCTCGCAGGCCGTGCTGATCGCGGTGGGCATCGACTGGGACGGCCGGCGCCAGATCCTGGGTGTGGAGATGGCCAACCGGGAAAGCCAGTCCTCGTGGCGCACGTTTCTGCTCGGCCTGCGCGAGCGCGGGCTCTCAGGGGTGGAGCTGGTGGTGGCGGACGACCATGCCGGACTGCGGGCGGCCATCCGCGAGGTGCTGAGCGAGGCAGCCTATCAGCGCTGCTATGTGCACTTTCTCCGGAATGCCCTCGATCACCTGCCGCGCAAGGCCGATGATGACTGCCTGCAGGAACTGCGCTGGCTCTACGACCGCCGCTCGGTCGAGGAGGCCAGACGCGATCTGGCGGCCTGGATTGCCAAGTGGGAGGGGCGCTACCCGCGCCTGGTCGCCTGGGCCGAGGAGACGATCGAGGAGACGCTGACCTTCTACCGCTTGCCGCGTCAGCACCACAAGCATCTCAAGAGCACCAACATGCTCGAGCGGCTCAACGAAGAGATCAGGAGACGCACGTATGTGGTGCGGATCTTCCCCAATGCCGCTTCATGCTGCCGGCTGGTGCGGGCTCTGGCGGTCGAGACGCACGAGAACTGGCTGGAAGCCCACCGCTACCTCAACATGGAGGATCTCAAGGAGCACAAGAAAAGCACTCTTCGCGAAGCCGCTTAGCCAGCCTGACCGGCCGCCCCGCTTTGCAGAACTTGACGCACACAATCTCACGCTAACCGTGTCCTTGTCATCGACGATGATGCGGCGGTCCGAAACTCCCTGGCCTTCACGCTGGGGCTGGAGGACCTGAATGTTCGGACCTACGGCAGCGGTGCCGAACTGCTGGCCGATCCACAGCTCCCACACGGTGGCTGTCAAGTGATCGACTACCACGCCCGGGATGAACGGCATCGAGCTGGTCCGGAGGCTCAACGAGCGTCACCTCAGCTATCCGGTCCTTCTCATCACGTCCGGAACGGCGTACGATCTGCTTGAGCGCGCTGCAGGCTCGGGCATTCGCGAGGTCTTGGAGAAGCCGCTGCGGTTCCGTCGCAAACCGTTTGTTTCAGAGTTTCAGCTACTGCTCTCCCGGTTCAGCTACGGAGGGTAGCATGTTCAAGGGCACGCATTTTGATCAATCCGTGATCCTACTCTGTGTGCGGTGGTATTTGGCCTACAATCTCAGTCTCCGGAATCTGGAAGAGATGATGGCTGAGCGAGGCATCTCCGTCGACCATGCGACGGTGCATCGCTGGGTCATCCGGTACTCACCCGAACTGCTGAAGCGGTTCAATCACGGCCAAGACCCGCTCCAACTCGAAGCTGCCGGACTTGGCCGAGCTGTTCCTGTCGCGTCCTCTGGTGACGGTGCCGCTCGGGGCCAAGCTGCTGCAGGTGACGCCCAAGGCGGTCGACCTGATGCTGGCGCAGCTCGGCGGCGCGCTGCCGCGCGAGCTTACCGGCCGCACCCGCTACCGCGCCTGGGGCATTGTCTGACGCTACCCACCACACAGATGGCGCCTCTTTGTCGCCTTACTGCCATGGTTCAGAGCTTCTGAACGAACCTTAACCGGAGGCGGTCGCTTGTTCGAGGATCATGGGAGTGTACGGATCGATCTGGCCTGTCCTCACTGCCGGCAGCTGTTCAAAGTCCGGCTGCGAAAGCTCCAATTCGGAGCCGATCTGATCTGTCGGCTCTGCCAGCACGAGTTCTCGGCCAGCGATGTTTCCGATCGTGCTGAGGTACACAGGGCGCTGGCTCGCATGCACAAGCCGATGAAGCAGCGGGTGCAACATGAGACGCTGCGCAGCAACCAGGAGAATGCCAGACACCACGCGGGTGAGAAGACGGATCACCGCCTGCCCCCCATGAGCAACCCTGTCGAGCCGCGAAACCAAGCGCGGGACGGTCCCGGTACGGCCTGCCATTCATCCAGACAAGATCTGTTCTCCAGCAATAAGCAGACCTTCACTCATCACCGATGACCTGCAATTGGAACTCAGTGGGCTTGGAACTCGCGTGTGGTTATACTCCCTTACAAGTGCGAACCTGCCTTTTGATCTCTGGAGCTCGCAATGAGTGGACGGACCGGGCGGAGCACTGTTTCTCCACAAAGGCTGATAGGACCTCGATCAGAGAAGACAGTATCCCTCGCTCTGCAAGGCGGCGGGGCCCATGGCGCGTTCACATGGGGTGTCCTCGACTATCTTCTTGGGGATGGTCGCCTCGGCATCGAGGCGATCACGGGCGCAAGCGCTGGAGCCATGAACGCGGTCGTCCTGATGGAGGGATGGCTTGAGGGCGGGAGCGAGGGAGCACGCGCACAATTGCGCCAGTTCTGGAAACGCGTCAGCCTTGATGGCGTGCTCTCGCCCCTCCAGCGGTCACTGTTCGACCGCTTCCTGCATCACTGGAGCATGGGGCCATTTCCCATCGAGTTCTGGTCGGGCGCCTGGTCGGGGGTCGCAAACCCCTATGACCTGAACCCGCTCGATCTCAACCCATTGCGGGACGCTCTGAGTGAATTGATCAACTTTGATCGGGTGCGAGCATGTACCGACACAAAACTCTTCGTGTCCGCCACCAGCGTCTGGTCGGGCAAGGTCCGGATCTTCACTGGGCCAGAATTGACCGTCGATCATGTTCTCGCCTCGGCATGTCTGCCCACGATCTTCAAAGCGGTCGAGATCGAGGGCGAGCCTTATTGGGACGGTGGCTATACAGGCAACCCAGCCATTTTTCCGCTTTTCTACGAGACTGACACAGACGACATCCTTCTGGTTCAAATCAACCCGATCGAGCGTCGCTCAACCCCTCGGACGGCCGAGGAGATCCGTAATCGTCTGAGCGAGGTTACGTTCAATGCGAACCTGCTCCATGAACTCCGGGCGATCGATTTTGTGACGCGGCTGATCGATGAAGGGAAGCTTTCGACCCAAGACTACAAACGGGTCCGCATGCACCGGATCCACGGCGGTTTGGCGCTCGATGAGTTCACGGCATCCTCGCGCCTCGATGCCCGGTGGGAGTTCTTCAAGCAGCTGAAGAACCTGGGACGGTCGGCAGCCCGCCAATGGCTTGCTGAGAACTACCAAGCCGTTGGACGGGAGAGCACCCTCGATCTGCGCCAAGCCTATCAGTGACCCTTCCCGATGAAGAACGACCGCTCGTGGCACGTCCGAAGCATTGTGGCTTAGTCAGCTTGTGAGGCGCTGTATGGACGTTCGTGGAAGGCAGCAGATTTTTGCGTGCCAAGCCCATGGTAGCCTCTGTGAAGTAAGCCCAAGCCGCGTTGACCGCAGAACCTTGGCTGTCCAGGCTTATCCGTCAGATAAACGTTGTGCATGGGGAGGCACTGCCATCCGACAGGTGAAGGGCAGCGCAACGTCGGATGCGAGCTTATGCCCAAGCGCTGGCCTGTTCGAGCTGCTCGATGTCCGCAGCATCAAGGCGCAGCCGTGTTGACGCGACAAGATCCTTCATCTGCTCAACGCTCGTCGCGCTTGCGATGGGAGCTGTCAGTCCCGGCCGCGCCATCAGCCAGGCCAGAGCCACTTGGGCCAGGCTCGCGCGCCTTCGTACCGAGACATCGTCCAAAGCGGCAAGAATGCGCCTGCCGCGTTCGTTCAGGTATGCGCTCATTCTGCCGCCGCGGGGGCTTTTTCCAAAATCCGCTTCCGAGCGGTATTTGCCTGTCAGGAAACCGCTAGCGAGGCCGTAATAGGGAATGACACCAATGTCCTGCTGGCGGCAAAGGGGCTCCAGCTCGCTCTCGTAGTCCGCCCGATTGTAGAGATTGTACTCCGGTTGGAGGCTTTCATAGCGCGGCAGGCCGAGGTTCTCACTGGTCTCCAGAGCTTCTCCCAAGCGAGCGGCCGTGAAGTTCGAGGCGCCGATTGTTCGCACCTTCCCCTCGCGGATGAGTTCTTGGTACGCCTCAAGCGTCTCCTGCTGGGGTGTTGCGGAATCGTCTCGGTGCGATTGGTAGAGGTCGATGTAGTCTGTCTGCAACCGCTGGAGTGAGGCCTCGACAGCCGAGCGGATATAGCTCCTTGAGAGCCCTTTCTTGCCGGGGCCCATCTCGGAGCCGACCTTGGTGCCGATGATCAGCTGGTCGCGGTTGCCGCGAGCTTTCATCCACTTCCCGATGATGGTTTCAGACTCGCCGCCTGTGTTACCGGGAACCCAGGTCGAATACACATCGGCTGTGTCGATAAAGTTGAGACCCTCCCCAGCATAGGCGTCGAGGAGCTTGAACGATGTTGCCTCGTCTACAGTCCAGCCAAAGACATTGCCGCCAAGGCAGAGAGGCGAAACCATGAGGTCGGAGCGGCCAAGCCGACGTTTATCCATTGGAAGATCCTATGTTGATCCTAGCGATACGGATGTGCATGTAGGATCGCATCTGGCGTTCAGCGAGAGGCGCGATCCAAGGATATGTGCTTTCGAGGGGAGGGGCCTGCTGATGGCTTTGTCACGCGAATGGAACGCGCCGTACTGATCCACAGTAAGGCAGGGGAGCGCGCAAGGTTTGTGCAATAAACCTCGGCAAGCAGGACAAATTCGGAACAATACCTTTCAGACGTTGCGGGATTCTTAGTTATGATCCACGCTGAAGCGACCAGAAGCTCTCAGGAAATTAAAGCCCTAACCACATTGTCTATCTCTCGGCCGATGATCAGTGCCATCAAACGACGTGCATTCGTCCGGCCTCCGACTGCCAACCGCGTTGAGGAGCCACGCGACGCGAGAGTGCCTGCAAAACAGCGTTAAATCGGATGCTGTTGGATCAATGTTCACACTTCGTCCAAGTTGCCGAGGTGTGGTGAACAGACCTTGCGCGCTCCCCTGAGAGGCAGCCCACTTGTATACCGCCTGACAAACCTCCTTGATCTCGAAGGAAATCTGCCAGGAAGACTAACATCAGTCTTGGACCAGCCTCGCCGTGTCACCTCAACTCCACAGGAGCACCATTTGGCGGTGCCGGACATCCCAGGTGAAGCTGCCGACTGCGGCGTGTGGTCTGCCCGAAGCCTAAGCCGCCGCGACGTGTGACTGGCTCGACGAGGAGCCCAACCGATCTGACACTTTGGCGGCGCAGTCCCGCAGCTTGGACGCAATGGAGCTTTCGCAACTTGCATCAAAGGTGGCGGCGACATCTTCCATGGCGCTCTTGCTCGATCAGCTCTTCAGCGCCCGGCCGATGCTGGGCCATGCAGACTACCGGGCGCCGTTGGCGGTGCTCTACATGTGCGACTCGGGTACCCATCCGGGCGGTGGTGTCACCGGCGCGCCGGGCTACAATGCAGCACGGGCCATCCTCGCGGACAGAGGTAGGCATCGGTTCAGAAAGGATTGATGCGGGGAGATCCCAGTCCGTCTCGACCGTGTTCCTCAAGCGCCCCGCAGCAACCGGCTGACTACTCTTGCGTGTCGAAGAACTCGGCCACTGTTAACTCTTCCGGATTGGCGCCTAGGCAGACAAAATCCAGGTAGTCCTCCGGCACCTCTTCAAGGCTTCTGATCACCCGCGGCTTCTTCTCCCCATCATAGTAAGGCAGCAGGCTCTCCTCATCGGCTTCGCCATGGTCCTGGTACTCCAGGGCCTGCAGAAGGCTGTCCACATCCTCGGCAAGCGTGAAGATTGCCGAGGGCTCTCCATCCGCTGTGACATTGAGACGATACAGCTTCATGTCTCGTAACCCCTCCTGTAGCTGCCCAGCTCGTACACGTGCTCAACAGAGAAGCCGATGGAAGTTAGATCCAGGTTAAAAGATACCAGGCTCAAGCGAAGCGTCAGACCCGTGGTTTTGATGGCAAGGAATACCAGTTAGGCGCCGTTGCAAGCTCGACTGTTAGTCGCGCACAAGCGCGGAAGCTTGATCTGCTGCTGCACCCGGGACCATCCACGCACTGCTGATCCCAATCGGCTCCTCGATCATGTGGCGCTCAATCCAGACCCATACCGCCAGATCGGCATCCCTCGACCGGTGTGTAAGCCAGTAGCTTTCGGCCGGGCAGTGGCACACCTCCGGGTAAAGGCGCAGGAACTCAACCACCGTGGCCACTGCGTCGCCGTACGCGCAAAAGCCCTCGCCGATGCAGCCGTTGTCGAGCGGTTGCCCGAATCGCCCGACCAGTTGCCACCGGACCCGATAAGCCATTGGGAATTTCCCAGCATCACGAGACCTAACATGGCATGCCGGCCGGTCTTCTGACAGATGCCGATGGTTGGCCGCTGCTGCTATATCAAATGTCGTTGTCGCTCGTCAGCTGATCCGGCCGCAGGCCCTCGTCGCGAGGACCAGAATGCCTCTGCCGAACGCCGGGTCCGTCACGACCATCCGCCTCGAGGAAGATTACACCTTGGTCCTCCAGAGCGACCCGGATGGCCGCCGTAGCAGCTTCGGACGCGCCAAGATCACTATCCGCTTCAGCTCGCTGGATGGTCGGGATGGATAGACACGTGCGTGCCGCAAGCTCAGCTTGGGACAACCCGAGGAGCGCTCGTCCGGCGCGCAACTGTGCGGGTGTGACCAGTCTCTCGTGCATCAGGACCATGCCTCTGCCAACCGCAGGGTAGCATTATATTGACAGAATGTGGTCGACTTGATCATCGGTTGAGCATTTGCTTGTCATGGGTACGACGGGACAGTTGAGCTGCGCCAGCCAACTGGCGTCGGTCTCGAGTATTCGCCCACTGATACCCGTGTCATAGCCCGCAGACGATCGAAGAAAGGCCTGATGCTGTTCATGCATTGCGCTGCCAGGCTCAATCTCGGGTCCGAAGCGCTCCTGTTCCCGCGCACGAAGGCGGGCCAGCCTAACCTTTGCAGGAACGTACAGAAAGACCACGAGATCAAGGGTCGGGATCAAGGCATCGCCCCAACCGACGATCGCACCGGAGAGCACCCAGCTTCCAGCCCAACGGGTTGCATCCTCCAGCATCCGTACTCGCTCGGGTGCGCCTCGCCTGGTTTGGTAGGGCGGGACAGTCGCAAGCCAATACACATCGTCTGCATCCACGTGCTGACACCCCAGCCGTTGGGCAAGCGCCCGCCCGAGCGTAGATGAGCCGCACCCCGCCGCTCCGAAGATGTGCACGCGCTCCAGGGATCGCATCGTCCGGTCCTGCTCACCAGCACACACCAAAGATTAGTCCGCTGAGCGGGCAGAACAAGGCAGGATTAGACAGCTCGCAAACTCGCAATTCCCTCTGTGAAACTGCAATTGCTGACTGGCGCTCGAGGGCAAAACACATGGAACAACCTTGTCCGGGCGGTTACCCATTTGTAGCTTCGCCAGCGGGCGAAAGCCTAAACTATGGGCTTCCTCCTCCAGATCATTCGATCCTAAACTCTTCGCAAGCAGGAGGTCCGGTGACGGCATTCCCTCACTGGTTAGCGGATGAGATGACCCTTCTCGCAGTCCGACACGTCACGACGTATCGCTATAAGCAGCCCGTCGCGTTCGGCGAGCACCGGATCATGTTCCGCCCCCGCGACAGCTATGATCAACGGCTCCTGGACGCCCGCATCAACATTGATCCGGCTCCGAGCCAGATGCGCTGGATCCACGATGTCTTCGGCAACTGCGTTGCCATTGCCCAGTTCACCAAAGAGGCATCCGAGTTGCGGTTCGAGAGCAACATCCGCCTCGATCATCTGCCGTTGAATGCACCAGACTTCCAAACGGAGGACTATGCCCAGACCTACCCCTTTGCCTACAGCGCAGAGGAAATGCCCGATCTGACGCGGGCCATGGAGCGACAGTATCTCGACCCGGATCACCAGATCCATCGTTGGGTTCAGAAGTTCCCACCAGGGACGCCCAACCCGCACCGGTGAGCTCCTGATGACCCTCACCTACGCCATCAAGGAGAGTTTCACCTACAACAGGCGCTCTGAAACCGGCATCCAGGATCCTCTGACGACCCTGATGCTCAATCGCGGGACCTGCCGCGACTTTGCGATCCTGATGATCGAGGCCGTGCGGGCGCTCGGGCTCGCGGCCCGCTTCGTGTCTGGCTACATCTACAGCCCGAGCCTGGCCGGATCCGGCCATGTCGGTGGAGGGTCGACCCATGCCTGGTGCCAGGTCTACCTGCCTGGCGCGGGTTGGGTGGAGTTCGATCCGACCAACGGCATTATCGGCAATCGCGATCTCATCTGTATCGCGGTGGCGCGGGATCCCCGGCAGGCAGTACCGCTCTCCGGGACATGGATGGGCGAGCCGGGCGATTTCGAGGGGATGACGGTTGACGTGAACGTGACGGCCCCGGAGGGCAGCCCAGCGCGACGCGCTAGCAGGACAACCTCGCTCGACAGTGAGCCTCGGCTCTTTGCCCCGCAGGGTGCGCGATGATAATTCAGGCAGGCTACCGCATCGCCTTCAAGTGTTCACAGCCAACGGCGATGCTTCTAATGCTGAATGTTCATCCGTCGCGGCTGCCGGATCGTATCACGCCCGATGACCTCATGTGCAATCCCCTGGTCGAGCACAGGCAGTATCGTGATGCCTTTGGCAACATCTGCACCCGATTGCTTGCACCGGCCGGGCGGCTGGAGGTTTCAGCGGATTTCCTGATCCGTGACTCCGGATTGCACGATCAGGTTGTTCCGGATGCCGTGCAGCAGCTGGTCGAGGACCTGCCCGACAACGTGATCGTCTACCTGCTCGGGAGCCGGTACTGCGAAACCGACCAACTCTCGGAGACCGCCTAGCATCTCTTTGGCGGCATTGAGGGCGGATGGGCGCGGGTTCAGGCGATCTGCGACTATGTGCATGACCGGATCAGATTCGATTATCAGGATGCGTGTGCAACCCGGACAGCTTGGCAGGGGCACAACGATCAGGTCGGTGTCTGCCGCGACTTTGCCCATCTGGCCATCACCTTGTGCCGCTGCATGAACATCCCGGCGCGCTATTGCACAGGGTACCTGGGCGATATCGGCATTCCGCCGGTGGATGACCCGATGGATTTCAGCGCTTGGTTCGAAGCCTATTTGGACGGTCGGTGATACACGTTCGACGCCCGTCACAACACGCCGAGGATCGGACGGATCCTGATGGCCACGGGGCGCGACGCTACCGATGTGGCGATCTCGACGAGTTTCGGTCCATCCTCCCTGGCGGGGTTCTTCGTCACGACGAACGAGGTCCATGACACATCGCAGTAATGGGCTCATCGAGGAAGGGCCCATCGTAATCCTCAGAGCAACCCCGATCGCCGATCTTGGAGCTTCCGACGCACGCGCCCCGCCTTCAGCATGCCGCACCCGGAGCGGTCGATCTGTGATCGAGTCCCATTCGATTGCTGCCATGCCCGTCTAATCACGGATGAGCAGCGGGACCCTCATCGTTTCGTCCGTGGGACGCGCGATGTCATTGATGCGAACCACAGACAAGATCGTGGATGAAGCCCAGCTTCTCGATTACCGGTCGAGCGATGATGAAGGGGTACAGGTCAGGTTGACCCATGCAGCGGTTGATGCTGTTGAGGGCGAAGGTGAGCGGTAACCAATCGTCAATGAGCCGGTGGATGTCGGCACCTCGGTACTGATCAATGGCGATGTTGATAGAGAGCGTTCCGCTGTAATCCAGCCGCGGATCCAACCGCACGCCAAATGCGTCTGCCATCTCCATCGTGTCGATGATATGCAAGTAGTGCGCCCAGGTTTCGGCAAAGTCCTCCCATGGATGCGTCGTCGCGTAGGCCGACACGAAACTCTCCTGCCAATTGGCGGGTGTTCCGCGGCGATAGTGGCGCTGCAAGGCCTCGCCATAATCCTCCCGGTCATCGCCGAACACGGCTCGGCAGGCGTCGAGCTGGCCACCATCACGCACGAGCAGGTCCCAGTAGTGATGACCGATCTCATGACGGAAATGACCGAGCAATGTCCGGTACGGCTCTCCCATAGCCGTGCGACGCTTCTCGCGCTCGACATCGTTTGCCTCGACAAGGGCGATCGTGATGAGCCCGTTATCATGGCCGGTCATCACCCTGGGAGCATCCTCGGCAGAAGGCTCGGCCAAGAACTCAAAGACAAGCCCGTGTTCAGGGTCCTCGGCCCGTGTCTTCAACGGCAGCCGAAGCTGAAGCAGGGTGTAGAACAGCCGATGCTTGGCCAACTCCATCACGCGCCAGGCAACGAGGTTGGCCGGAACGGATGGATCCGGTATGACACCGTTGTGCCGACAGGCGGTGCAGTACGCCTCGTCCGAGGTGGCCGGGACGAGCCAGTTGCACGCATCGACGTCAGCATTGGAGCAGAAGCGATAGGCGCCTTCGGGTAGCGCAAGCGCGCGCCAGTTCCCCATGCCGTCGGGCTCCAGCGCCGAGAGCGCGCCGATCTCAGGCAGGTAGCCGAGGCGATGGCCACAGCGCTCACAGGCACGGTTCTCGAAGTAGAGGAGTTGCCCGCAGGCCTGGCACTTGAAGAGCTTCATGAGGCATCCTGAAGATGAGGGTGCTATGAGAGGCAGGTCTCTATTCTTTGCGCCGATCGAGGCCGCAACCCCAGTCAGCTCCTGTTTAACGGGCTCCGTCGCAAACCGTTCAGTAACTCGGTTCGGGTTACGCCTACGGGCCAACTCCGGAGGTTTCGATGTTCAAAGGCCGTCACTTCGATCGCTCTGTGATCCTGCTTTGCGTGCGTTGGTATCTCACTTACAGTCTCAGCCTGCGAAATCTTGAGGAGATGATGGCGGAGCGCGGCATCTCTGTCGACCACGCGACCGTTCATCGCTGGACTATTCACTATGCCCCGCTTCTGCTGGAGCGCTTCAATCGGCGCAAGCGCCCGGTCACTGGCAGGTGGCATGTCGACGAAACGTATATCAAGGTGCGTGGCCAGTGGCGGTATCTGTACCGAACCATCGACAGCAACGGTGATACGGTGGAGTTCTGGTTCAGCGAGCGGCGAAACCTTACTGCCGCGAAGCGGTTCCTGCACAGGGCGCTGAAACGGCACGGCCGTCCCGACAGGATCGTGATTGACGGCAGCCAAACTAATCGGGAAGCCATCCTGTTGTGTGATGTAGAGAGCCGTTTACAGGATCAACCGAGGCGCCGGCTCAAGCCGATCCGGATCCGGCAGAGCCGCTACTTGAATAATCGGATTGAGCAGGATCATCGCGCAATCAAACGGCGGATCCGACCTATGCTCGGGCTTCAGTCCGTAGCTTCGGCTCGTGTGATCCTCGGCGGAGTCGAGATGGTGCACATGATGCGCAAGCAGCAGGCGAAGTACGCCTGCAATCCGCAGCCGTCATTGGCCGAGCAGTTCAATAACCTGGCTGCCTAAGGTCTTCGGGTGGAACAGTCCTCTTTCTGTCCTCATCCAAAATTCGCGACAGAGCCGGGAATTCCAGGTCTGACCCAATCATTCTCGGATGCTGCGAAGTGGTGTCTCACAGAACTCGCAGCCCATGGCCTGACCCGGACGGGCTCTCGCGCCATTGGTCAGATGAGATTGCGGGCTGCGACTTCGTTCTTCAGGTACGCATAGTAGATCGGAGCCGCAACAAGACCGGTGATCCCGAAGACGGCTTCCATCACCAGCATGGCCACCAGCAGCTCCCACGCGCGGGCGTGGATCTGGCCACCCATCACGCGCGCATTCACAAAATACTCCAGCTTGTGAATGACAACGAGGAACAGCAGCGAACTAGCGGCCAGTACAGGGGATACGCTCAGGCTCACGACAACGATGACCGTGTTGGAGATCAGGTTGCCGATCACGGGTAACAGCCCGGCTACGAAGGTCACCGCGATCATTGTCTTGGTCAGGGGGAGCTGGACACCCGTCAGTGGCACAATGCCTAGCAGATACAGACCTGTCAGGGCTGTGTTCAGCGCGGAAATCCTCACCTGAGCAAAAACCACACTGCGGAAGGCTGATCCGAGCAGGCGGGCACGCTCGCGCAGCGCCTGTGCCAACGGACCACTCTCGACATCCCCGGTCTCATGGCTGATGGCAACCATGGCCCCAATGATGAGGCCAACGACGATATGCACGACAGTCCACCACACATCCTCGCCCACTAGCCGCAGCTGGCCGGCATTCTCGCGTAGCCACGCAGAGGCTGCCGCTTTCAGCCCCTCTGGATCGGCCGGGACATAGCTGCTGGCCCAAGCAGGAAGGTGCGGCCGCGCGCTTTCGATCACCTCGGCCATGCGCCGGAGCAGGATAGCAAGGCTGTCCGGCCCGCCGGATAGCAAGGACACGAGCCCCAGGATCCCGGCTCCAATCACTATCACGACCAGGGTTGCAAGAAGTGACACGATGATGATCTTGCCGGTGTGGTGGGTCATGCGGATGCTTGACCTCGGAGCCAGAACATGGACGAGCTCGTAGACCATCAACCCTGCTAGGAGAGAGGCGAGCAAGCCCGTTTTAAGCGCTCCAAGCAGAGCAATTCCTGCAAGGATCTGGGTTGCGGTTTCAAGGCCGTTGGGTGGGCTTATCCCTAACCTGGAGGGACGGAGCTCCTTGGGCGACAAGTCACGCCTCGGGGGATCCAGCATGGGCTCAGTTCTCACGTACCAAGAGCGTCGATTGTCCGTCGTCCGAGACGTGTTGTCGACACATTCAAAATGGAAAGGCTGGGCAGAATGATCATGCTAATGGCAGATGGGCTGAATGACGTGCGGTCCCCAGCGAACCAGCCTTAAGCCAGTTTGCTCCGCTAGAGAAGCTGTTTGATCCCGGAATTTGATGGTGCGATATTGTCTCCAGAATGGAGGGAGGGCTTCTGCCGCATAGCTCAGGATTCCAACCACCGATCACGTGGGCTGAGGAGGGCGCCGCAAGATCTGCTCGAAGCGCGCGCGCATGATGCCATAGCAACCGCACGCGGCCTCTTCTAAGCCAGGGCGATCGATAATCGTCACGACGCCGCGCCCCTGCTCGATCAGGCCGGAGCTCTGCAGGGCGCCGGTAATCAAGCTGACGGTGGAGCGCTGCACCCCGAGCATCGCCGACAGGTGTTCATGGGTCAGCGGCAGAGTATCTCGATCAATCCGGTCGCGCAGGCTGAGGAGCCAACGGCAGCACCGCGCCTCCACGCTGTGCACGGTGTTGCAGGCCATCGCCTGCAGCGCTTGCGCCAGCAACGCCTCAATGAACTGCAGGCAGAGCTCCCGCACTGCAGGCCGGGTGTCGAATACACGCCGCAGGACCTCCGTGTCGAGACGCGAGGCGGTGCCGCTGACCTGGACCACATAGCGTCCGAGCGAGCGACGGGTGGCGAGCGCGCTGGCGAGGCCGAACAGAGCCTCGCGCCCGAACACGGCCATCTCAACGGTCTTGCCGTCAGCCAGAATGGTGAGGAGCGAGACCACCGCATCCCGCGGGAAGTAGACGTGGGGCATGCAGTCGCCGGTCTCGTAGACGATCATGCCCTTCGGCAATCTAACCGTCTCGAGGTTCGGCGCTAGGGCGGCAAAGTCCTCAGGCTCAAGCGCCGCCAGAAGCTGGTTGGCGCGATGGTCTGATCGGCTCGGAGACTTGGCCATAGTCAGGGCCCTTGGGTTCTGATGGAAGCGGTCTGTTGGAACGCCATGTAGATCAGATGCCCTCCCGGCCAATGGAAGGTCCATCGTTCCGCTTACGGGCACCACAGAGTTGAGATCAGTCCAGATCTTGGACGCTGTCCCGATGGCGCATTGGCCCCAAGCCTCCCAGATTCTCAGCGGCGCAGCTTGACTGCGGGAGCACTCACAGGCAGCCTGTTCGAGACCAGCGCGGTCGAGCACCGCGATGGGTTCTGTCGCAATGCAGTTTCTACTTGCCTATCCTGGTGAACGCGCGCCGGCCGGCTGCTGTGGAAGCACCGGCTGAGCGCCGCCACCATGACCGAAAATGGCCCTGAAAAGGGCCTATACTTCGAGTTTGCGACAGAACCCGCCCGCGAGCTGATGAGCCGGGTGACGGCAAAGCCCTGCAGCAACTCGAAGCTGCCAGAGTTAGTCCGATTGTTCCTGTCACGCCTGCTGGTAACGGTGCCGCTCGGGGCCAAGCTTCTGCAGGTGACGCCCAAGGCCGTCGACCTGATGCTGGTCCAGCTCGGCGGCGCGCTGCCGCGCGAGCTTACCGGCCGTGCCCGCTTTCGCGCCTGGGGCATCGTGTAGAGCCCATTCTGCACAGCGTTAGCGGGGCAGGGCAGGAACGATGCTAAGCCTGCAAGATAAGCATATCGGTCGAGGTTGCGCTGGCGCCTCGATCAGTGCTACGAACTCCCTATCGACAGGGGTGCTCCGTATCGCCGGGGCTGAGATGACGGTGCGAAGCCGTCGGACCCTCAAGCTGATCTGGGTAATACCAGCGGAGCGAGGACACGATGTTTTCCGGGGCACAGATTTCCCTTTATCCGATGACCGACGACTTCGTTGGGGTCATTCTCAAAGCCATTGCTGCGCTTGAGCCCTACCGGCCGAACTTCCGGATCGAAACCGACGATCTCTCAACGCTGCTCGTCGGTCCGCCCGATCAGCTTTTCACCGCCATGCGCGATCTGTTCATCTCTGCGGCAGGCCATGGGGCGCATTGCGTTCTGGCCGCCACCGTCTCACGCGGGTGCCCGGGCGAACCGGACGATCCGATCTGCACGCCGGTAAACGACTCACGCTGTGGCCAACCGCTCGACGAGCGGATCGCAGCTGCCATCCAGCAGGTCGAGGCTGCACCGAAGACAGGTCAGATGGTCTGCGCCCAGTTCTCGCTGTATCCGCTTGGCAGCGGCCACCACATGGACGAGATCTACGGCTGCATCGAGTTCCTCAAGAACTCCGGCGTCTTCGACCGCTCCAAGAACTTTTGCACCAAGCTGCGTGGCGATGCAGGGGCTGTTTTCGCGACGCTGAGCGAGGCCTTTCTGCGCTTTGGCGCCCCGCAGGGCCATGTCGCCCTTGATCTCAAAGTCTCAGCCAACAGCCCGACCGCCGGTTAAGCCATCATCCAACTCCCATCATGGAGACCATCATGTCCAGCACACGAGGTTGGACGCTGAGGGAAACCCTCATCGTCACCGTTCTCGGCGCAGTCTTTGCCGTGCTCTATCTGGGTTGGGTGCAGGTCTGGCTGATCGCGCAGGCGGTCTTCGGCCCCGTGACGATGGATGTGGTGATGGGCTTCTGGTTCATTGCCTCCATCGTGGCCGCCGCGATTATCCGCAAGCCTGGCGTCGCCTTCGCCGCGGAGGTGCTGACCGCTGCGGTGCAGGTCCTGCTCGGCAGCCCCGCAGGCTTGCTGCTCCTGGTGACCGGGGCGGTTCAGGGCGCAGGCGCCGAGGTCGTCTTCGCCGTAACCCGATGGCGCAACTACTCCTTGGCGGTGCTGATGGCCGCAGGCGTCGGTGCCGCTATCTTCTCCTTCATCTATACCTGGATCCGCTTCGACTATGGTGCCCTTCAGCCTGGCATCCTGATCGCCATGTTCATCCTGCGCTGCCTGAGCGGGGCGCTGTTGGGCGGATGGCTTGGACACGTCATTGTGGAAGCGCTCTACAGGACCGGCGCCCTCGCCGGTCTGGCCATCGATCATGCGAAGCGATCCGCAATCGCCTAGAACCGGCTTTGCCGCCGAATGGCATGAGGTGACGGTTCAATACCCGTTCACCAAGTGGCAGGCGGTCGGACCGGTCAGCCTTGCGATCCGGCCGGGCGAGCGTGTCCTTTTGCTGGGACCCTCGGGCTCGGGCAAGTCCACACTCCTGCTGACACTCACGGGTCTCGTGCCCAACAGCATCCCCGCGACAGTCAGCGGCGCCATCTGTCTCTTTGGGGCGAATGTCATCACAAGACAACCCTGGGCCTGGGCAGCGCAGGTGGCGCAGTATTTTCAGGATGCGGACCAGACCCTCTGCGGGATGCGAGTCGAGGATGAGATTGCCTTTGCCCTGGAGAACCGCGCCCTGCCACCCATGCGCATCGCGGAATGCGTCACCGAGGTGATGCGCCGGGTCGGGGTGCCAGAGAGCTGGCGCAGCCGTCCGACATCGACGTTGTCGGGGGGCGAGCGGCAACTCGTGGCTCTGGCCGCGACCCTTGTGCAGAATGCCCCTCTGTTCGTGGCCGACGAGCCGACGGCCCATCTTGCGCCGCAGGCAGCCGACCGCCTGCACGCACGGCTGACGGAGTGCGACCCTCATCGCAGCATCCTCGTCGTCGATCACCGGCTGGAGGGCCTCATTCAGCAGATTGATCGGACGGTCGTCCTTGGCAGAGACGGCACAATCCTTGCCGACGGGCATCCGCGAGACGTCTTCCGTGCCAAGCGCGATTTGCTGGCCTCGCATGGCATCTGGTGTCCGGTGGCGAGCGCCCTCGACGCGCGATTGCGGGATGCAGACCTCGCTCCTCCAGTCGCGCCACTGTCCGTCGAAGAGGCCCTGGCGCATGTCGATCCCGGAACAGCCCCTCGCGAGCATGTCGAAAAGGCTTTTCCCGCTGTCGAGGCTTTCGTGGCTGAGTACACAGTGCGCAGCGTCCAGACTGCACCGGGCGCTCCCATACTAGCACGGCTTGTGAATGCCGATTGTGCACCGTTCCTCGGCCCCACGGTCCTGCGCACCATCGACCTTGCCATCCACGAGGGCGAGATCCTCGGGATTCTTGGGGCAAATGGTGCGGGCAAGTCGACGCTCGGCCTTTGCCTGTCTGGACTCCTGCCCCTGAAAGCAGGGAGTAGAACCGGCGCAGCAGGCGGCTATGCGTTCCAGCGGCCGGAGAACCAATTCACCGCTGCTACCGTCCGTGACGAGATCCTGGATGCTCTTCCCAAGCGAATTGCCGCAAAGGCCAAAGCGGAATGTGTGGCAGGCACTTTGGCTGCATGGGGGCTCTCTGGGCTCGAGAATCGCCATCCCTTCGAGCTGTCCCAGGGCCAGAAGCGAAGGCTCGCCCTTGCGACCCTCACCGCATCCGACCGTTGGCCGCTGCTCGTTCTGGATGAGCCGATAGCCGGCCTCGATGCGCATGGCGTCGCCATGCTCACAAACGAGATCCTGGCCTTGCACGACAGCGGGCGGGCTGTCGCTGTCATCACCCACGACATGGACCTCGCCCTGCGTCTCTGCCCCCGTTCAGTCATCGTCGGAGAAGGCGGAATTCTTGCGGACGGCCCGACGCAGGAGTTGATGAAGGACATGGCTCTCCTCCGGCGTGCCGGACTAGCGGAGCCATCCTGCGCTGAAGCGCTGCAATGGCTGCAACGGGCTGCCTCATGCTGAAGACACTCCATCCGCTCAGCAAGCTTCTCGTCTGTGCCGTTGGGCTGGCAGCGTCTGTGCTTGTCTTCGACGCACGCTTTCAGATTGCCCTGATCGTCTTGACAGGACTTTCACTCGTTGTTGTCAATCGCACGTCGCCGCTGCTTCTTCTGGCATTGATGGTGCCATTCTGCCTGTTCGGCTTTGGGTTTCTGACCACCAGCCTACTTTTCCGGCAGGACAGCGATTTCGCCACGCGCATGGCCGGCGAGGCCCTCTTGAATTCTCCGGCGTTCTCGGCAGGCCTTACTTTGTTTCTGCGTGCCGTCGCCTGTGGCATGATCTCCGTCTTCTTTGCCCTGACCACTGATCCCGGTTCCTTGGTGCGCGCCCTGATGATGCACGCCCGGTTGCCGCCCCGGATTGGCTATTCCGTTTTTGCGGCTATGCTGCTTGTTCCGGATCTTGCATCGGAAGCGCAGCAGATGCGGATCGCTCGCGCCATGAAAACGGGACGCCGCATCCGGCGGGTGCCGGGACTGGGAGAGGTCATAAGCCTCGTGATCCCGCTGCTTGCCTTTGCGATCCGCCGCGCAGGGCGAACGGCGGTCGCACTGGAAGCGCGTGGCCTCTCGCCCGACGGGCCACAGACGATCATGAACGCTCCGCGCTTCGGGCGATCTGACGCCTTCTTCATCATTGCGGCGCTCGGCATAATCGGCTTTTGCGTCGCCGCAGCCGTCTCAGACGTCGCTACGCCAATCACCGTCCCTGCACCAGGTGAGGGTGATGTCACGGTAACTTTTCGTCAGCGGCTTGTGACTTAAGAGCCGCGGCATGACCTATCCCATCAGCTACAAGCGCCATCGGTTCCCATCCCAGATCATCGCCCATGTCGGTTGGCTGTACTTCCGGTTTCCCCTGAGCCTGCGGCTCGTGGAGGAACTGCTGCTCGAGCGCGGCATCGTCGTCTCCTACGAGACAGTCCGCAGGTGGGCTCTGAAGTTTGGTCCGGTCTATGCTCGCCGACTCAAGCGCAAGACACCAGGCCGCGATGACATTTGGCACTTGGACGAGGTTGTCATCACGATCTCTGGCAAGAAACACTGGCTGTGGCGAGCGGTTGATCAGGATGGCTACGTCCTCGACGAGATCGTGCAGAGCCGGCGCAATACCAAGGCAGCCAAGCGCTTGCTAAAGAGGCTATTGAAGAAGCAGGGCGGTCCGCCGCGACGGCTGATCACAGACAAGCTGGGGTCGTATGCAGCCGCCCGCCGTCAGGTCATGCCGGCCGTTCAACACCACTGCCATAAGAGCCTCAACAACCGTGCGGAGAACTCTCATCTTCCCTTACGGCGACGAGAGCGGGTGATGCAGGGATTCCGGACACCAGGAGGCTTACAGCGTTTCGCCAGTGTCTTTTCGGTTGTCCGCAATCTCTTCGTTCCACCCCGCTCCCGCCGCCCTTGCCACCCATCTTCACCGCCTCAACGCCATGGCGGAATGGAAAAGCGCAGCCTCCGTCGCTGCTTGAGCCCGTAAGGCTATAGTCGCCTAAATCCGCCCAGTGCCAGTTACCGTCAAACCTTCCGCGACAAGAAAGGCGGATGCCCCTGCTCGCAAGCCGGGTTCACAGCCGACGCTGGCGGACCGGGCTTATGCCGCCCTCAGCCGGGCAGGGCGCCCGATGACCGGGACTGCTCTGGCCAAGCGCCTGCGGGTTTCGACGACGGCCATCGGCCCGACCCTGAGCGCCCTCAACCGCACGCGTCGGGCCAGCAAGCAGGCTGACGGCTCCTGGCTGGCTCTCTGAGAGCGGATCAGGT
>NZ_JBFUMH010000107.1:0-18678 GCF_054049475.1 Microvirga sp. P5_D2
GATCAAGCCCGTGATAGCCGACATGTCACCTTGCAGAGAAGAAGCTGAGCGTTCCAGAGTCAGGATGCGCGGGCGAGCCACAAGTCCTTTGTCGAGAAGTGGCTTAAGCGATTTCAACTCGTCTTGGATGCTGACCAACTGAGCCTGTGCTGCGGTCATTCGCTCGCGCAAGGCCTCGATTTGGCGGTGGCTGCCCTCGATCTGCTGGTCCAGAAGGCTGATCTGCCCACGGTAAGCAGCCTGCCGGGTCGAGAGCAGCGTCCGTTCCTGTTGAAGCAACATCTGCATCTGCGGGTCACTCTGCTGGGAGGCGAGTGCCTCGGGCAGAGCAAACTCGGCTGTCCCTGCCCGCTCGGCCTGGAGTCTCGCGGCACGCAATAGAGCACCGGCCCGTTGGCTCCTCAAAACAGTGGCCTCTGCGCGGGCATCGGCGAGTTCAAGCTGAACCAGCTTCTGCCCCTGCTCAACAAGCTGCCCCTCGCGCACGAAAACGGAACCGATCTGCCCGCCAGTTGGATGCTGGACAGCCTTGCGGTTGCCTTCAGCTTCAACTTTTCCCGTTGAGATCGCTGCGCTGGCGACCGACATCGTCGACGACCAGGCCGCCACCGCGATCACCAGGGCCAGCGCCGAAACGCCGCCAACGAGGACCGGGCCTAAGGGGGAATCCTTGAATGGGAACACGGCCGGTCCCGGTATTGCTGCCGGATCACTCACTGGTTTTCCCCACACGTTTGACGACAGTCGGCCGTCCGAGTTGCTTGAAGACGTCCTGGGTTGACCCGAAGCTCACCACCATGCCGTCGCGCAGCACCGCCGCATGATCGAGGTGGACCACAAGGTTTGGGCGGTGTGTGATCAGGATCACTGTCGTCCCGCGATCCTTCAGATCCCGGATACACGCCACCAGGGCCTCCTCACCAGGACCATCCAAGTTGGAGTTGGGTTCATCGAGAACCACGATGGCCGGATCGCCAATGATCGCGCGCGCCAACGCAATGAGCTGACGTTGTCCGCCGGAGAGCAGCGACTGGTCATCCAGGACGGTTTCGTAGCCTTTCGGCAGCCGCAGGATAATGTCGTGCACGCGGGCCCGCTTGGCTGCGTCGATGATCTCGTCATCGGAAAAGCGTCCGAAGCGCCCGATGTTGTCGGCGACGGTGCCGGGTAGAAGGCTCACGCTCTGAGGAAGATAGCCCACAAAGCTGCCGAAGGCCTCATTGCTCCATTGACTGAGTTCCGCCCCATCGATGCGAACAACGCCGGAGGTAGGGCGTAAGCTCCCTGTTAGGATGCGAGCAAGCGTCGTTTTTCCTGAGCCGTTCAAGCCCACGAGGCCAAGGCTCTGGCCTGCCCCAAGGTGGAACCCGATTCGCTTGAGCACGGCCCGGTCGGAGCCAGGCGGGACAAAGGTGACATCGCGGCAGGTGATGGCGCCGTCGGGACGCGGAAGGTTTAAGGTTGCCGCGGCGCCGGCGGCTTGYGTCAGCGCTTGATCGATCCGCTGCATGCTGTCTTTGATTGGGTGATAGTCCTCCCAAGCAGAGATCATCTGATCGATCGGTCGCATCGCGAAGCCGAACACGATAATGGAAGCGAAAACGACGCCAAACGGCACAGTACCGTTGATGACCTGAACAGCGCCGACGGCCATCAGTGCACCCTGCATCAGAATGCGGGTCGATCCCATAAAGGAGGAGAAGAGCACCCCTCGACCACTGCCGATAAGCTGAGCCTGAATTGCCTTGTTGCGCTCCTGCCGCCAACGGCCGACCACCGCATTGAGCATGCCAAGGCCCATCACAGCTTCAGCCGAACGGGTGGCCGCATCACCAAACTGCTGCGATACGTTCCCGATCACATTGGCCTTGATCAGCGCCTCCTTCGTCAGCATGGAATTAGCAATGGTCGCTGCTGTCGAAATGGCAAGACACACGGCCGCGGCAATGCCGATTGGGATGTCGATTGCAAACAGGATGCCAAGGAACAGGAAGCCCCAAGGGATGTCGATGGCGGCCAGCGCACCTTTGCCCGTGACAAACTGGCGGTAGCTGTCCAAGTCTCGAACGAGTTGCGCATTGGCCGGCCCAACACCGCCTGCAGAGCGTTGGATCACCGTCGTAAACAGCCGATCAGCTAAGCGGCGCTCGATGCGCGCTGTCGCACGTAAAAGAAGAGTACCTCGGACCCACTGAAAGATCCCCTTTGCCCCGACAGCGATCGTGAGCCCGATCACCAAAGCAACGAGCGTTTCCCAGCTTTTTGAGGGAATAGCCCGGTGGTAGACCTGCATCATGAAGATCGGATAGGAGAGCAGGAGAACATTCACGAATGAATTGAACGAGAAGGCGAAGACAAAGTGCTGCCGGCACGCCCGCAGYGCCGCTTTCACATCATCGTCGTTGAAGCGTCTGTCGCTGTGTTTCATCAATTGACTTACCAAGGCGCGATGGAAGGAAGTCGCGTTACGACTTCGCCCGACTGGGGAGTTTTATGACCCGCTTGCCGGAAGCAAGAGATGATTTGGCGTTCCTTTGCAAGCTGGACCGGTCGAGACGGTAATCGAATTCGTCTGCATGAGACATTGTACCGCTAGGCATGAAGCACAGGTCTATGCTGGTCGCGGAATGGTCTTGAGCTGCTTGCGCTGCAAGGAACGCCTCCAGTGAGAAGAGCCGGGGCAGACCGGTCGAGAGAGGCCGGTTAGGTGCGACTGCGACAGCAGCAAACGTATAGGACGGCTCTGCTCCAGCAGGTTGTCCAAGGTCACGAAAAAGATCGGCGGCCCCCGGCACCGTTTCGATAGGGCGCCCGCACTCCATCATGTACCCAACAAGCATCGTGGCGCGGGCCGAAGCAAACTGGCGCACGGTTTGCCCAAGCCAATTCGAATGCGGCGGTACTGTACCGGCCCGGCAATAAAATCCCGGACGGACTGTGGGCCATATGCTTCGGGTCACCTGGGCCTCAGTCGACCTCGCGGTGTAACAGCGGATTTCGATGGCCAACTGATAAATCTGGCTCCACCGCTCAGCGGAAGCCGATGTCCGGTCGAACACCGAATGGTTAGCGAGAACAATACATACCTTGATAGGCGCATTACGTGACGTGACGGCGAGGCCGATGATCGTGCGATGCAGAGCTTCGATATCGGAGCCCGCGAATACATAAACGTCGGCCTGAGCATCAATCGCTGCTCCGAAGCTCCGGACGCCGACAAGGCCCGGCTCAGTCTGATGCCCGTACGCCATCGCAAGGGGGGCGATGACGCTTTCGAACCATTCAGGTTTGACCGCCGCCACCGACATAAACTCACGCGCCAAACTGGCCTTATCCACCTGGCGGCTGTTTGTCTCGCAAATCCAGACGGACTGCTCCTCTCCGGCGACCAGACAATCGATTCTGTATGCCCCAACGGACGAATTGATATTTGTCGCTTTCACAATGATCTGCTGTTGCCAATCGCTCGTGGCATCATCCGAGTCGCAACGAACGATCTCCGCTTCGATAGGGCCGGACGATCCAAAGGGTGTTAACGTAATCCCTTGAATGATCTCCGGCGAGCCGGCGACCTTCAGGAAGACGCAGAGATCACTCGAAGGCAAACGGACGGCTTTGACGACCGTTAGGACCGCGTTGCGATGGTGGAGCGCTTCTTGCGGAAGACATTGGTCCGCTGCCCACGCATGAACTTCACCTGAAGGAGCGCGAACAACTTGATACAGGGCTTCGACGAGTATCGCGTCGTCCTCTGCGATGGTTGCCTTTTTCCTTGAGGGCACTCGCCGCGATGATGCATCGAGATTTATCCGGATGAGATTGTCATCCAACTCAAGGTAAAGATACTCGACGTCAGGTTCGGCAAGCCACAGGATCGTTTTGCCAGCTCGCTCCATCAAGACATGCACGGTCAGCCGGCTTAGCCCATGGGCAGTCACCCCATACGCTGAAACCTGCGCCCGAGAGCAGGGGGCATCGATTTCAATGATCTGACCGTCTGAGAAAGCCTCCAGCACGCAGCCTGCCGCCTGCCATGCGCTGATGAAGGCGAGATACCGTGCTAGAATCGGGGCTGGGCGGCCCTCTTTCGCAAGATGTCGCGCAGCCAGCTTCATGACGGCGCGTGCATCGGGGTCGTCCCATCGTGCGAGTTGAGCGCGGCGGGTATGTATCTCAGACCCGATCTGCAACTCGCAGGCAGCGCCGTCACGCAGACCGCTTCCCTGAACGAGAAAAACCTCGATGCCGCCACCCGGGCGAAACAGTTTTTTGCGCGCCCGGACGGTCGTCTGCTCTCCAGGCACAAAAATATCACTGATCGCGCCGCTGGGCGTTTCCGGACACCACAGGAAGGCACTGTCTGAAGAATAAGGAATCAAAAAAAGAGAAAGAGCTTCCAGTTCTCTCACTGGAAGCTCTTTCATTCGTCTATCAGTGTTCATTTGTTAGATGAAGTTGAAGAACTTTTCGTCGATCTCATCAGCCGTATAGCCGATCAGCTTGAACTGGGTGCTGTCCGGCAAACTGATGATCGTGTTTCCGTGACCATCATCTTCCCTGACAAGCTGATCGAAGGTCGACACGCCGCTCTCAGACAGATCGATGATRTCTTCGTTGTGGTTGAAGTCCATGATCTCGTCGATCGCACCCTGCGGATCGTTTTTCATAACGAAGGTGTCGGCACCCTCGCCGCCAAAGAGCGTGTCAGCACCGATGCCGCCGAAGAGCGTGTCATTGCCAGCGCCACCGAACAGCTGATCGTCGCCGGCCATGCCATCGAGGTAATCGTTCCCGCCGTCGCCGAAGAGCGTGTCGTTGCCTGCATCGCCAAAGAGCGTATCCGCACCGTCGCCGCCCAGGACTGTGTCGTTACCTTCACCGCCGTGGAGGAGATCATCACCATTATCGCCGCTCAGGATGTCGTTGCCGGCGTCACCAAACAGCGTATCGTCGCCCTCGCCACCCTCAAGACGGTCATTGCCAGCGCCACCAGCAGCGACGTCATCACCGAGACCAGTTTTGATGATGTTATTGCCGCTGTTGCCAACGATTGCATCACCAAAATCACTGCCGGTTGCGCCAATGTTCTTGTCACCGGTCAGGATCGCACCGCGGAAGCCAGTGCCATCGAGCTTGATCGCTGCGCCCGTTTCGACAATATCGAAGCCGTCTACCCCATCAACTTTCTTTGAGAGGCGATCGCCAAGGCCCAGCACGACATAATCGGACCCCTCCGTTCCGACAAATGCCTCACCAGGCCTTCCCTGCGAAAGATCAACAGTGTTGAGCGCATCGTCCTGCAGATCCCTCGGGATTGCGTTAAGAAAATAACTCGCAGCCTCGCCCGAGACCGCGCCCGTGAATGCGCTTGATACCGATGCCATAAATGCCCCCTACCCGCTCAGCGGTAGTCCTTAATAGGTATTGTTACCTTCTCGTACCAAATCGAATTGCCGCACGCAATACTTTCCTCGGTGAATCTATTGGCTTCCGTGACTAGAATTTCATCAGAAGATTGACCCGTTGCCGCAATGCAACAAAGAGGAGGTTCCTCGCTTTATGCAGCCGTCGACGGCGGTAGGCATCATCCCCGTCGCATAAGTCCTCTAACCCTCTTTCCTTAGATTTCTAGCCAGGAATCCAGCTGGCCAAACAAGACATGTTGGATGCACAGCTTGAGAAAAGTGGGGTTTGAACCTCGCGTGGACTGCTCGATGATCCCCGGACCGCACAATTATGTTCCGTCGCGTTTCTAAACCAGACCTAGGGTATGGTCATTGTCGCAGTCCAACGGTGATGCTGTTCTTTTAAGTTGTTGGTGACGTGGATTACCCAGCCTTCAATCACACTAAGTATCCTACACCCACGCGCTGCTACACTGTTGGCCTGAAGGCATCATTGCTCAGCGGAAGCGATTAGTGCATCCAACGTATCCCGCAACTGCCGCGCGAACCTGATGTCAAACCGGAGACGCGCCGCGATCAAATGCTGGGTTTCGACTCCGCCGCCCGGTACAGGGTCCTGATGCCATGTACCGAGGACGAGATTTGACACAGGGCCCGGGGATGCAGCCAGGACCGTGTCAACGAAAACGATCGGCGCGTTCGTGGGATCAAGGATCTCGGGGGCACCGCCTTCGTTTCGGGGGGCCCCACGGAAGCGGACGTCTTGGACCATCGGTTAAACTCCTAATCAGGCAGACTCGATTTCAGCGACTGAGCGCGCCGCTGGCACGAATCCAATTCGAAGGCTGATGCAGGCCAGCGTAGAGAGCTCGGTGGCGGCTAAAGTGGACATCGTCAGCGCTTGATCGCGACTGGGCAAGATCATGAAGACGCTGCTGATTTGGTTTGATGCGATTACGCACGATTTTCCGCATCAATTCGGCAAGCGCGCCCGGACTGCGCGCCGGGAACAGCAAATCGGTGCTTCGATCGGTTTTCTCAGCCATGCCGCCGATATTCGAGCAGATCAGAGGGCGCCCTGCGATCCTGGCCTCCTGAATGACGACTGGCGAGTTCTCCCACCAGATCGAGGGCATGATAATCCAGTCACACTCCTGCATCAGATGGCTGACATCCTCATTGCGGTAACTGCCCATTGGACGCACCACGTCTTTCGCACCGGCAAAGAGTTCGTCGACGCGCTTACCGAACTCCGACTCTCGGTAATGCCTGTTCTCGCCATGAATACGGATCTCGATCGACTTGCGGATTTCCTCCGGCAGCGCCAGCGCCGCCTGGAGGAGAATGTCGATTCCCTTAAACGGGTTGATCTGGCCGAAGTACCCAAACACGACCCGCTGATCTGTTTCGTCCCCCACCCCTCCGGCACCCCCGTCTGGATGCTCAGTGAGGTAGGTAAGCGCCTGGGTCAGAACCCCGCCATCGAGAAGATTCTCGATCACATGGATCTTTTCTGCCCGTACACCCCAGGCCACGTAGCGGTCTTTGAGAAACTCGCTCGGCGCAATGAACTCGTCGATATGGTCGAACAGCGACTGCAGGATGTTCGCGCGCACGAAGAATTTGCCTGCGCTTGTATTTGGGAAGCAAAGCCCACATTCAGCGGGTGATGCCGCATAGCACAGGCGGCCATCTGTCTTTACCATTTGGCCGAAGTTCGAGCAGATGGCCGCATATTCGTGCGCAGTAAATACTACTCTGACACCGGCCTGCCGGAAAAGTTCGAAGATCTCGATGCCCCAATAGAGGAAGTGATGAATGTGTACGACGTCTGGCTTGATAGAGCCTACGAGCTCATCGATGATCTGCTTTAGCACATCATAGCCAAGGCTCTGGAGCGTGAAACCTTCGACTGGGGGCGGAGCCACCAAAATCTCGTCCTGCCGCCCTCGAAAGCTGCCCAGACTGGCGCTGTGACCGATGGCCTGGTGATCGGCCCGGGCCACGAACACGACCTCTTCGACGGAGGGGTCCTGCTTCAGTCGCTGAAACAGCGAGTAAGCGGCCCGCTCCGCGCCGCCAGCGCTCAGTTCGGGATGTCCGTGCGAGAGTATGATCATTCGCATAGGGGTCGTCTCAATTCGGGGCCGGACTGGAGCGTAAGGGCGAGGGTTGTTGAAGGCTGGAACGTGCATATTATGCGCCAACGTCGACGCGTTTCCGCACSTTAAAGCGTCCAACGGGTTTGGAATGAGTGTCAGGCTGCTGGTCGAGGCGGCCAGCCCAACGGTCGTTGAACGCAACGCAATTCATGTATGTCACCATCTGCCGAAGGTCGCTGTCACCCATACTGGGGATCGACTGTCGCTCGAGGTGATAAAGCCCCGGGCGCACAAAGACCTGCATCTCGGCGCCAAGTTGCTCCGCGCGCAGGCAGAGATCTGCGTCCTCGAAATCGCCGCGTTCATAAACCGTGTCGAACCCATTCAGGCGGCTGTATAGGTCGGATGAAAGCCCCATCAGCGCCGCCGTCACARCTGGAACGCGCCTGGTTGGGGCGCCGCGGTAAAGCCCAAACGGCAAACCTTTCATCGGATGATCGGCGAGATGCAGTCCCCCGACCTGCTGCGACTTCGGGAACTCCATCCCGATGTGCTGGATGGTATTGTCTTCATAAAGTAGGGAGAAACCGGCCACGAGATCGGGTTCTCCGCCCTTCTGCCGCCCTCGGATGGCGTTGACTGCTTCATTTAAGGGTGCGGAATCAGTGACAAGGATGTCCGAATTCATCAGGAGCACGACATCGCCGGCAGCCGCCATGAAGCCGAGGTTATTGGCCCGTCCGAAGCCATAGTTCCCAGCGTTCTGAAGGAGGGCAGTCGGAATGGTGATCGATTTGCTGCGGCTGGACAGCCGGCCATAGATTTCCGGCCAGATCCGAGTGTCATCGACGACCAGAATTAACTCGAAGCCTGGTCCGAGAACACGCTGCAACTGGTAGACGCAATTGAGAAAGAATGCATCTCCATAGAATGGGATGATGATGGACACGAGCGGCTCGTTCTTCGGCACCGGCGGGCCGAAGCGGAACTGCTTGGCAAAGGCCTCTCCCTTCGGAAGAGAGAGAAATGGGCGGTAGACCTGATCCACATGCTCTTTCGGCAGAGACTGGATATCGCCGAAGGACAGTCGGAGAATATCGAAGGCCTCTCGCTCGTCTTTGCGCAGGCTGAGCGAAACCGGACCGTAAAATGTTGTTTGCTCCTGGGTGTGGCCACATTCCACAAAGAAAATTTCAGCTTCGTTATCCTCTGGTTCGACAGGGAGAACCGCCGCAAAACCATGTTTGTCGGAGAGGCTTTCAAGGCCGTCGGTCCTGACAAGATGATCGTGCACATCAAGACGCCGGCGCAGGGCCCAACGAGGCTTCGGGACGAAGGCTCTGAGGTCCGCGGTGACAATATGCACGTCGCGGTGCGCAAGCCCCGCAATCCACCCGTCGAGCACCACGCCGGATCCCCCAGCTACGGCACGATCGATGTAACTTGGCCCAAGAGCCTCAAGTGGCTCGACTCGAACTCCAGACAGCAGAATGGCGGCAACATCCGGCGGGCCAACCTTACGCAAAACCTTGAGTACAGCCTGGCCTAGGCCTGTCGTCGCAAGCCGTTGGGGCGTGAACCGGCTCAAATGAGTGACAAAGCGGGTCACGGAGCCATGATTGTTGAAAGAGGAAATTCGCAGCGGGTGTCGTCGACTGAGCTGAATTGCGGCCTGCGGATCCGTGAAATAGGCCAAATAGGTGTGGTTACGATGCCCACCCGTGGGTATCGCATCTCGCTCCAAGTCAGATTCATGCTCTGGAAGAATTAGCCAATCTTCACTGCTGGCCTCAAGAGAAACAATACCTTGAGAAATTTCGACCTGACCAGCTATTCCGCTTTCTTGCTCTTGGGAGGTTCGCAAGACAGCAAAAACGACCCCCCAAAGGGTAAAGACTTCTTCGACTGCGGAAATCATATCTGCTGGGCCCCAGGTGCGGAGAGTCTTATTAGGCCAGCGTCAGGCGCAGCCCCTCTTCTACACTCCTAAGGAGTATTTTGCTTGATTTGGCCGCATTTGGTCAACTGCAAGAACCTGCTTTTTTGCGTCTCCTCGATTAACAACCGGAGTAACGACGGGAGAGTCTGGTCCAGGATCCAAGTCCTTAACTTGATCATCCGCGACATAAMGACCGGCTCAAGCCAAGCTTTGCAGTGTTGATGAAAAGCCGCGTATCTCGAGATCTTGAAGCACCTCAATCATTGCGTCTTATGATGCATCATTACAAAAAAAGAGATGGGATATGGGCCATCGGTCAAGCTTGGGGGCTCTGTCTCTCAAATCCTGAAGAAAGGGCATTGATGAAGTTGAGGCTAAACGTCATCTCTGATCCAAAATTTTCGTTTCCTTGATAAAATCCAAGAATTGCGCCTTTGACTGTTTGCGCTGTTCCTGGCCAGCAATGTAAGCGATCCAGTCTGTCCCATTCTTGGGAAGCCTGACGAAAAACCTCTCGATTTGAAAGAACCAAACGTAATCCGGTCGGAAACGGCTCACAAACTCGAAATCAAAATCAGGCCCATGGATAAATAAAACATCGGAGAACAATTCTGCAATGAGAGACAGGAGCCAATCGCCAAAGCTATCATGCAGAATTACCGCGCGTCGCCTCACAGGAAGAGATTTATTCGCGTAGTATCTCACGCGTCCCTCGTTGACGGCTCCATTGTCAAAGACAAGCGAAGCCCTCGGATGACTTGGCGATACAATCGTGATTGGTTCTTTAGGCAGGCCAACCTTGCCCCCTAAGTCTCCTAGCTGCTCACTCCCAAATTCCCGCAATGGCACCTGAGAGAAAGAGTTCGCCAGATACGGCTCAGCCGCCGCGAGGAACGCCGTTAAGTAGTCCGTCGCGCCATGATGGTTCCAGTGGGTGTCGGTGAGTGGAAAACTCCTCCGCGGCTCTGTCCTGCGAAGAACATCCGGCTGATAATATGGCCTCCAGTGATGCGTAGCATCGATCTGCTGATACCGCGAATAAGGGCGTCTTCCGAATCCTTCGAAGGCAACAGACGGCGGCAAATGAGAAGCGAATACAACCTCTTTATTAGGAATTAGAATGTGGTGATACTGAGCGCCGGACATCGTCTCGAGATAGCTTCTGCGAGATGCATGTGCCATCGCAACCGCGAACAGATCATTGTCACGAATGGGAAAGCGACCTTCGATCTGTTCAATAACGCGGTTTGAGTCGTTCTGTAGAAAGAGAACTCCATCCCGACCAGCGAGGACCATATCTGCTTGGGAATTTTCGGACATCGCCCTCTCGAAGCATCTCTCGTTATCGTCGGCAGGAAGGGCGAGCCATCCAGTTCAAGCAAAATCAAAACATGTATTTTGAGGAGTGTCACGTGTAGGTCGCCGTAGCAACTCAGTTTCGTGACGCGCGACGAGTTAGCACGCTGTCTACGATCTCTCTCTCTCTCGCATATCGGGGGAACAGACGAAGGACGGACAAATCGCTCTCGTCATTCAAGTCATGGGATTTAAAATAATGCTCAGCCTGTTCTTCTGTTAGGTTCGGGGCGGCAGTGTGAGCCCTGCTGATGCGAGGCCTACGCTTCTTTTCAAGGTATTCGCTCTTGGATCTCAGAAGATAATGGTTCACCTGCGCAGCTTGATGGGAAACATCCGACCACGTGAATTTCTCAACCGTGATATCCTGCCCGAGATCGTTCACGATGCGCCCCCCCCTGAATTGACAGCTATGCACATATGGGTGAGTAAGCTCAGAACAACGAGCGAAATATTTCAGATGGCGGTTGACCGGATGGCCTCGGAGACTGGCTTTTGTAAAGCGAACAAATGTCGGATCTGGATCATATGCCTCCCGCCCTGCTGACCCAAAGCACCGCCAGTTCAACGACACGACAGAAACGGAGCGATCGAAGCCCAACAAGAACTCGCTTACCGTTTCAGCACTGAGGAGAACAAGAAACTCATCCGCGTCGAGATAGCTGATCCAGTCAGTCTTGCATTGCTCCATAGCGTGGCGGTAAGCCGCGTGTTGGTTGATCTCATTCCGGGTCTGCCAGAATTCTGTCCTCACAAGACCAGATAATTGGAGTTCCCTGAGGATGTCTCCAGTGCCGTCCGTGCTTTCATTGTCGAAGATGACAATATCATCGAAGCCTAGAGCTCGATGATACGCGACCCATTCTGGAATATAGCACGCCTCATTCTTCATGATCGCGCAAAGAGTTGAAGTTACTGGGGCCATAAGTCATACAGGATATGGTTGTTCAGGAATGGTCATGAAAACTTAGTTCCAATCGACAAGGGTTACTTTCGTCCCGACAAGCGCTTTAATTCGTTCATGCTCCTCTCGAGTGACCGGATATCGGTTCCAGTGCCACTCGCACCTTATCTCTCGGATCAAATCAATGGCATCCGTATCTAAAAGACGCTGAAGGACTTTATACTCCGAACCTTCGATATCCATTTTCACAACGATATCATCACTTTGTGAAAAATTCTCAAGCATCCAGCGCGCGATATCTATTGTCTTTACGAAAATGGAATTTCGGTAGTCGATGTCGAACTGTGGAAATTGAGAATTCTGAGCCTTCCCTTCCACTAATGTTGAGGACTCATCATGGCCGATGTAAAAACGGGTACTCCCGTCCATGATCCAACAAGCTACCTCAAGGACCCGAACTGCAGAGTTATTAGCAAAGCGCAGACGCAGGACCTCAGCGAGCTTGGGGTTAGGCTCGAATGCAAAAATGAAAGCGCTTGGGTTCTGCTGAAGGTAAGCGGCAACCGTGTCGCCCTTGTTCGCCCCAAGGTCAATATAAACTGAACCAGACATTCTTTTAGCCGACCATCGCTAGCATCCATGCACAACATGGATTTAACGCTGGTTCTAACAGAGTTTATTGGAACCGCAACCTGTCGCGGGATCGGTTAATCGTTGTCAATAAGTTGAGGTGAAAGCCTCGAAAAAGAAACATTAATTAAGGTATCTGATTCCGTGGTGTCTGTTGCATGAGTAGCGGGCTGACCCTGACCTGCCACTGAGTTTTCATCCAGCGGCGATTGGAGCCCCGTCTGTCTTGCGCTGAACCCATTCTTTGGATCGCTGGAAGGTAGAGTTTCCGGCGTATTCTCACGATGGCAGACTGGTGACGCCATCGCGATTGATCAACGAATTCGGGACCTTGTGCCCGATCGCCCCATGGGGGCGAACCTCGTTATAGTACCTGCGCCAATCCTCCATCTTTTCGGCAGCGCCCGCAAGCGTCAGGAACCAGTGGGCGTTCAGGCACTCGTTCTTGAAACGGCCATTGAAGGCTTCGATATATGCATTGTCCGTTGGCTTGCCGGGCCGAGAGAAGTCAAGCGTCACGCCTCGGGCATACGCCCACAGATCCAGGTCGCGGCTGACGAACTCGGAGCCTTGATCAACCCGGATCGTCTTCGGATAGCCGATCTCGGCGCAGGTCCGTTCCAGTCCCTGCACCACGTCCTCGCCCCGATAGCAGAAGCGCGGATCGATGACCGGTGAGGAGCGCGAGAAGATGTCCACCACCGTCAGGATGCGAAGCTTCTTGCCGGTTGCCAGCTGATCGTGAACGAAGTCCATCGCCCAGATATCGTTCGGTCCAACGGCCGCCTGACGATCCTCGCGCAGCTTTGCCTTGACCCGCCGTTTGGGTGTCTTGCTCCTGAGCTGATGGCCCAAATCCCTGTAAATCCGGTAGGTCCGCTTCATGTTGACCTTCCAACCCTCGCGCTTCCGCATCACGTGACCACGGCGATAGCCGTAGCGCACGCGCGTCGCGCAGATGTCCTTGATCCGAGCCTCGATGCCAGCCTGATCGGAGCGGCAAGACTTGTAATGGAAAGTCGAGGTGTCGAACTCCAGAACACGGCACGCCCGCCGGATCGACACATCCCACTCCGCACATGTCTCCACCACCAGCTCGCGTTTGCGACCAGGCCTTACAGTTTTCGGCGGATGACGTCCTGGAGCATTTCCTTGTCCAGCGAGAGATCGGCGACGAGTTTCCTCAGCTTGCTGTTCTCGTCCTCAAGCTGCTTGAGGCGCCGCATCTCGGTCGGCAGCAGGCCGTCGTACTTCTTCTTCCAGTTGAAGTAGGTCGCCTGGCTGATCCCGGCCTTGCGGCAGATCTCCGCCACCGGGATGCCATCGGCTCCCTGCTTCAGGATGAAGGCCTTCTGGGCGTCTGAAAACTTTGATGCCTTCATGGCTCTCCGCTCCTTCCCAACCCCGGGACTTTACCGCGGAAAACTCCAATTCTGAACGATCCAGTTTTCGGGGATCAGATCACTACCAACAACGTGGACAATTTCCAAGCAGATCAATCTGAAAAGCCAGAATACTACTCGCTTAGATCGAACTTCTCGAGTATTGCTTTAATTTTCGTGGAGGAGGTGCTTTTAGTATATGGGAAATAGATCAAGCTGACGCCAACCTCTTCCATTTGAGATTCTATATTGTTCCACTTCTCACTTCCATGCCAATCATCGCCGACAAACATCACATTGAACTTTAGCCGCTTCCAAGCCGCGAGCTTATCCATGGAGTCCTGTGCAACCACAGTGTCCACAAACTCAATGTGTTGGAGGATTTCGCAACGCTCAAGAAATGGAATTATAGGTGTGCGTTGCTTATAAGTCTGTACGAGTTCATCTGTAGAAACGCCTACAATCAAGTGATCGCACAGACTTTTTGCGCTACGAAGAATATTCAAGTGTCCTACATGAAAAAGATCGTACACGCCGGAAGTATAGCCTACTACTCTTGCCATTCAAAAGCTCCATTAGCACTGGTCACGGAAAAGGTGGATGTCAACATGACGATAGCATATCCTGATACTCACGTACGGCCTTCATGGGATTGCCAGAAGTGCTTTTCAAGACTTCACGCCGCCGTGTGAGGCGGTCACTCGCGACATGCAATAGCCGCTCCATGACTACCTTGATGTGTGGCGGTCTCGACTTGGAATAGTAGTGATCTCGCTCTTTCCAGTTGTCGCCATACGTTAAATCAAGTTCCCGCTCAGCATACTGGGGTATAAAGACCCGTTGACCGAGATATTCAATTTCCCGCACATTGAACGTGTTTACGCCGAGGTAACCGCCAGCTCCCGTCCATCTATACCATTCTTTAGTGGGCGTTAACCAACCCATAAATACATCTAATGTGCCGGCCCCAGCTTTATAGATGTGAAATTGGCATACGTTAACAAGACCGACTCCATAACCCAATGCTAAGAGCTTGGGGGTTATTCGATCAAAGATAGTGAAGAACTTGTCAGCGGCTTCTTCCGGGCCCGCAGCATGTACACAAAACGACGTATCAATATCATCGTCGTGGTCAAGAAAATCGAACTCGCGAATTATGCCAAGTAGATTTCCCCCAGTTAAATAGAGATCAATCCCTTCTTGCGCCTTGAAAAAGGTGCGGAGACCACAATACMGATCAATAAGCTGCTTCTTCAGCTCTGGCTTTTTCCCAAAGGAAATGTGCAACGCGCCCCAATGATCTACATGCCACACTGTGGCCAGCATCTCTCTGAGTTCGGCACCGCCATCCGTCGCTCTTCCTTCGACGCAGTTTTTGATGTTCTCCAATACTGGAAGGACAGTCTCGTTGTCACCGGCGACTACTCTTACCTCTGATTTCTCAGGGAGCTTTTTCAAGAGGCTCGAGTCAATTGGAAAGCTAAACCCGGAAAGCAGTTTGCCGCTGCGCTCTTGATCCTTGCGTTCTATATCCGCTCGGCGTGCCCGAATGAATATGTCGTTTACATATAATTTTACAACGCAGGGCTCACTTGACTCAGGCTTGAAGCACCATCCTGATACAACTTTATTGCTTACGATTTCTACGCATCCTTGGATCATGTCGTGGGCCATTTTACATCCATTTTGCGCCTATATTTAAGCGGCTCTATCCATATGGTGATCTAATTGAGGGGGGACGCAGGAGTCGAGAGCCGCACATTTAACATGCCGTGCGCTAAACTTCGCTGACTCCGAACGAAAGACAAGTAGCCTTCCTATTGATTTCCATCATTCGGCCCGAAGACCGCCATACCTCAAGCTAACAAGTCGATCAAGGCTTTAGCTACCTCAACGATTCCTCTGGGCTCCAGGATTGGTTTGACCCCAAAGCCTCAAGGGTGTGGAGGAGCATGCCTTTGCATAAGGCGTGCAGTGCTCCTCACGCTTGCTTAGGGGAGACTCTGGCCCACCCGCCGCAGGGCACTAAGCTGATCCTAAAGACACCTGAAAAACGCTCGTTTAACATTACTGTAATGATGTCGGTTTCTACTTGCCATTAGATTCAAATTGAGCGGTCGCCAGCATCCGGTTCGCAGACAAAGCGAGAAGAACTGAACAGTCGATGCCACTAAAAGTGAGCAAGAGACCTGTTACGCCCCTTGCCTACTTTCGGCCGCAGCAGGCATACGCATTAACGATCACACACGTTATTTCCCTATAAAAGCTGAATGATTGCGCATATATGTAGAAACCTCCGCAAGTTCTACGTCACTCATCTGCAGTGAAAAAGCTAAGTCCGGTGGGCTGGGCCAATTCATATCGACGAACTTACGTCCGATAAACTCTCGCGGGTTCTGGTAACGGGGAATGATGTGAAAGTGGGGGTTGGGGTCGACCATCATCAGCGCGAGGTAATTTATCTTCTCTGGCTGAAACGTTTTCTGGAAAATATGCTCGATTTCCTTAATTGATCTTATGAGGTCTGCACCCTCCTCGTCTGAGAGACTACCAATCGAAGTTGAATCTGATTTTGACATCAGCACAATAGATCCCAGAGTTACCTGTGATGGCCTTGTCACCGCCAGCCAATGCCGCGACTGAAAAATGAACCGCTCATCAGAGTAGAACTTCTTGATCGTTGGATTAAGAGTTGCATCCATTCGACTCTAACCTTCTAGTGACAAGAGTAGCCGTTAATGCCTAAACTAGCCGACAAAGCCAATATTCGGCACCTTGTACTTGATATAGTTCAGGCATGCCCGCTTTGGACAATTCAAGGCAGAGCACGAGATCACCTCAATGCTCATTACTCTATCGGACAGATGTATGCTCTCCTCAGTATCTATACCTTCCACCTTAATTCGCCTTTGCCGAGTTAAGTGGCTGAGGCAGAAGTTACGTTACATATAGTTCTTTCTAGTACTGAACCGTAAAGCCTAGCTAGGAAAACTCTCGCGATCTCAACAATCAAACGATAATTCTACATTTGAATTATGTGAGTCTCGGCAAAACAGAGCATAAATCAACAAAAGGTGGTTTATTGATGTTTTCTAACTCCCTTAACTACTCTCGATGTTCATTTTTGAAAGACAACCTCTACACATCATGCGGTTCCAGTATTATCTTTTCAAAATAGGGACTAGCGAAGTCTACCGATCCGCCATTTGGGACTCGAGTCATAAGACAAAGGTGTTCAACAAGTTGCGGATTCTCAAGTTCCCAGGTTATATCACAGGTATTATTTTCTGAATTGACTCTAAACCAAGAACTTCCTTGCATTGCCTCAAGGGTGTCATCGTTTATGACTCGCTCTTTGAGCCCCCCTTTAGGCCCGTTGGATACTGCGATTCGGAACTCGACTGTTCCATTGAACTGCACGTGAACTCCCAAGGTTGCTCTGATTCTTGAAAGTCTTAATGGTCCGCTCGCAAGTTGCAAGAGAGGAACAGACGCAGCAAGGATTCGATTGGGAACAGGATGAACTATAAGTCGGTGTAGACCGACAGCCTGAACTGGACTGAACGGAACCCTCACAGTTCCTAGCTGTTCGGCTGCGCTGAGTGTTTCAGATGAAAGCAGAATGCCACTTTCTCTAGGGGCGTTGGTCTTAGCGATAAGATTGGCTATACAAATTTCCTCGACCTTACCCTCATCCCGTGGAGGGACAGGTTCAAGCCTCGTGAATGCTTGCGCCACATTCTCGGAGTGCAATACGTTTATATCAGCGCCTTTATCTGCCGGGCCTAAAGAATGTGGACGGGCCCAACGATCTTCARTCAAACTTACAGGTGCACTATCTTCGCCGGAAGTGCTCAGACTGGTCCGAGTCGTCTCACGAGCGCTTTGAAGATTGAGAGTTAAATCAATCTGGAAAAATACCGCTTGTGCGAAATCTACACTGCCATTGTCAGGGACGCGTGTGAATAGGTAAAGGTCAGTCGCTTCACGCCTTTCAGGTTCAGGCATTACCACGGCAATTCGTTCACGGGTAATGCGACTGTGTACAGGTACCCAGCCGGATGACGCGAGCCATCCGTCTCCGTCTGGAGTAAGGTTCTTCGCAGAGCTATCGGGCGCTCCAACGCAGATTGCGAATTCGACGTCATTTACGGCTTTGTCATTGATTGAGACAACGGCTTCGACACGGCGCGTGTTTCCTGGAAGTGCATTATTGATAACGGCACCAACCTCCCTGCCTATCAATGGGTGCAATAAAATCGCGCCACCTGCCCAAACTGACAGACAGTCGAAGCTGGCTTCATAATCGGTAAGCAACTTGATGCGCCTGATCGCTTGTTCAGGAAGGGTAAGCTCAACTGTATCAACGTGAATAGATGCATGTCTTCCGTTAGTGGAATTCGTGTTTGGCGTTCCTGGGAATGCTGTCCAAACCCGCATCGCAAGGGTTGAGCCAGGGACCAGAATGCCTTGTCGCCGCACGTCCGCACTGACATGGAATTGCTCGCCCGCCAACGACAGAGTTGGAGGCACGCCCACGTATGCAATAGGTTCGATTTCGATATCGACGTACGGGGTGTCTGATGCAAGAACTGTCTCAAATGGGAAATGAAGCCAGCCTGTACGTATCTTCGAGAAATCCGCAACCCAACTTCCCAACACCGTGTGATCGTCCACCGAGACCAACCGAGCCACCAAGAGTCCCRCACCTAGGGGTGGCTCTGCTATATGAACATCAAAACCTGCAACACCGAAGGCGGGTGCAAGCAATCTTTGCGTCACAACACAGCCCTGTCCACTGTCGGATCGAGAGGTTAGATCAATGATGCGCCGTCCGATCGCTGTCACAACCGAAATTTGGGGTTTTTGATTGCGCACTGACCAAAGAGCGTCTTGCATTCGATGCAGAATTCGCCGTGTCTCCTGATGCTCTTGCCGAATCGTTGCCAGAGCAGATGCC
>NZ_JBFUMH010000108.1:0-18567 GCF_054049475.1 Microvirga sp. P5_D2
GAGAATTGCTGTCCCGAAATTGGCACAAGAAATCCGGCACTTAAGAGAAGGAGCCCAGAAGAGAAAAGGCCTGTAAATACAGAGATTTAGGCAATGGCGGAGCGGGCGTGATACAAACTTCAGTACGGTTGCCAGAAATTGTCCATGCTGAGTCATTGAAAAGTTTGTCATAAATCAGTCTGAAAATTCTCTGTTCCCTGCGGAGAATGGTTCGTACTCGCGCGGCTGCCGGGCAGATGACTGCCTTCTTATAGTCGAATTTCATTGTCTGATTTGCTCCCGCAATGAAGTGAAGAGCAGACGTCTACGGGCTTTGTTCTACGCCGCCCGGAGTTCCGTTTTGCGCGTAGGCTCAAGCCGCTGTTCTATGAACTGCCATAGATAGTTGGCTCGAGATTCTTAAAGGCTATCCCGCTGAACTTTTTACTCAAGCAGGGGTTGGCTCGCCAGCAGGAGCACATGACCGATGTTCACCATCCTGACACCCCGCGTAACCGCGGTGACCATGACGCCCCTCACATGAGCCCTGTTACTCCAGCCGAAGATGCTCGCACGATTATGTTAAATCGTGTTTCTTGGGGAGCAGTATTGGCTGGTGTCGTCGTCGCGCTTGTCACCCAACTCATTCTCAACCTGCTTGGAATTGGGATAGGGGCCGCGACCCTTGATCCAGCTGCAGGTGCAGGCGAGAACCCGTCCGCCTCCTCATTCTCGATCGGTGCCGGGGTCTGGTTCATACTCTCCGGGATCCTGGCCTCTCTTGCGGGCGGCTACGCTGCGGGACGGCTCGCAGGCAAGCCCAAAGAGTCTACCGCCGGATGGCATGGTCTGACAGCCTGGGCGCTCACGACGTTGGTGATCTTTTATCTGCTGACCACCACCGTCGGCGGCATTCTGGGAGGTGCTTATCGCACGGTCACCAGCGCGTTGGGCAATGTCACCCAAGCTGTGGGATCGACCGCACAGACTGCGGCCCAGGTTGCGGCACCGAATATGTCCCGTGTTGCGGACCCGTTTGCCTCTATTGAGCAATCCATCAGAGGGGCGACAGGTGGCAATGATCCCGCTGCTCTCAGGGATGCGGCTGTTGCTGCAGTTCGAGCTGCCGTAACAGGTAATGAGCAGCAGGCTGCTGAAGCACGCAACCGCGCTGCTGAAGCCATGGCCCGAGCTCAGAATATTTCGGTAGAGCAGGCTCGCACCCGAGTTCAGCAGTACGAGCAACAGTACCGTCAATCGGTGGATCAAGCCAAGCAACAGGCGACCGAAGCTGCCGATGTTGCCTCAAAGGCTGTTTCTACTGGTGCACTGCTTGCCGCTCTCGGCCTCATCCTTGGTGCTTTAGCGGCTTGGTTTGGCGGACGCTTGGGCGCAGTCGATCCGACTATTACAGCCCGTTCAAGTCGCGCCAACATAACGAACTCGCACGGATAGCAGCCGCACAAGCACCATCAAGCAACCTGATCTTAGGTACGGAAACCGTGAGCAACGCGGCACGTGATCGGCAGATCACAGCTAGAATCTCTCGGAACTTAAACCCCGGCTCTGATGCTCCTAGAGACAACAAAGAGCAGCAGAAGGGCTTTAACAGGCATACCTGTTAAAGCCCTTCTGAGTCACTCCCGTGCGGCACATCGCGGTCATGATGCGCACCCTGCGCAGTTTAGTACCCCTTAGACACTTGCGCTTCGACGGACAGAGATCCTCAACGGCAGGCCCGTACCAAGCTCCTCGTCGTAAGTGCATCACCCGTCGCGGCAAAGCCCGCCGTATTGTCAAAGATGCACCAGGTGTCGATGCCCGCTGCAGCATCCCTCGCGAGTACCTCCGCGACGGCTGCCAGATATGCCGAGCTGTAGGCAGAGTAGTAGATCCGAGGCGAGCCGTGCAGACGATAATATGACAGACCACGCCAGCCTCCCGGTTCGTCAGCACCTGGGACCGGGGCTGGGTCGGCTGCCACGCGGGCAATCCGAAGCTTGTTGAGGAGGGCCTCGACCTCGGGCACGAACCAAGATCCATGGCGCGGCTCGCAGATGACGCCGCCCTCGACCCGGCTTCTCAGATCATTCAGGAAATGATCAGCAACGCCAGGCTGGAACGTCAGGCTCGGAGGCATCTGGACCAGCAGCGGCCCGAGCTTGCGTCCGAGGCCGCTGACTTCTGACAGGAACTGGTCCAGCAGGTCGTCGACGTCCTTCAGGCGACGCTCATGGGTAATGGCCTTGGGGACCTTCACGGCAAATCGGAAGTCTTCAGGCACAGACGCGGCCCAGCGCTCATAGGTGGACGTTCGGTGGGGGCGGTAGAAGGAGGAGTTGATCTCGACCGCGTTGAGAACAGCACCGTAGCGTTCCAGGTGAGATCCAATGACCGGAAACGGCGCAGCATGCTCTTTCGGGATGCTCCATGCAGCGGTTCCGATCCTGACTGTGGCAATGGCGCTGTCCACCAATGAACTAGGTTCCTGGGATTCTAGGTGGTGTGGATCTGAAGCGTTCTGCATTCCCCTTATGTAGGTAAAGACAAGCAGGCTTCCCATTGCTTAGCGCCCATTGGAAGCCTCTAGACTTCCAGAAACCCGTATTATGGCAACGCTTGGTCTCGATACACTGTTCCGATTTTATAGCACGCAGCGCTACCCAATGGATTGATCTGATCAACATCGTCATTGGTTCAATCAGTCGTCTGCTGCATCTGCCTGTTGCGCCACAACCGGACTGCGTGGTTTTAGGATGGAGAATGGAAGGGAAATTGGAGCCCTGAATGCTTCTTTCGACGCCGAATAAGTGCATCTCAGAGAATGGCTATTCTGGAATTGTCTAAGGAATACCGGGCCTTGAGAGCACGCGGCCTGAAGAGAAAATTGTGTATTTACAGAGACTTAGATAATGGCGGTGGAGGCAGTCGCCTGCGAACCTATCTCCCTGTTTTATCCTGTTTTGTAGAGTTTGCCCTGATCTGTGAACCGCTCCTTCATTGAGCGACTAGAGATAATTTAGCGAGATCAACCCGTTAGGCTTAATAAGTATCTCTGATGGTTGCTTTAAGAAGCAGGGCTAAAGCAGGGACTTAACAGGGACCAAAGCATAAACATTAGGTATGTGTCGGAACGTTCTGTTCGAAGCAAAGCATGATGCGCCTAGAAGGCGTTTGTGCCGCTCTTTTGGGCTACTGTCCTAGCCTATGAAGTGACTTTCATTCCACTCGTTTACCGCAGCGAGTAGAGATAAGCAGCCACATGTCTAGCCTCGCGTCGCGAGATCCCCGTGACTGGCATCGCGGTTTTGGGATCAATGGATTTAGGGTCTTCGATCCATTGAATCAGGGTGTCGGGCGAATTGGCGGCTACGCCACCGATATAGACGCGGGCGGCGAAACCTTCGAGGGTCGGACCCACCTTTCCCTGAGCGCCCGGAACGCCGGGAATGGTGTGGCAACCCGCGCAGCCATAGCGCTTCGCGAGATCGCGCCCGAGGTCAGGATCGCCCCCCGTGAGGGCAATGGCGCGCAGGCGCGCGTCCTGCGCGAACTTGATCGCGTATCCGGCATAGATCCCGACTCCCGCCAGCAACACGAGAATGAACCCGATGAGAACGGACCACCGCTGCAAGCGGATCGGCGTGGGAATGTGGATGCCGGTCAGATGCGCCTTCGGATCGAATGCCGGGCGCGGTGCCTTCCCAACTCTACCCGCATGCGCACCCTTTCCGAAGCCGAGGAGGGCACCAGCCATACCGGCGAGCAATGCCACCGCAATGGGAGCCCAACCTCTAGCGCGCCGCATGGGCATGGTGCCCTCCTCTGGAGCGGGACGATCCTGAGCGGGCGATCCAGAATCCTGCGAAAATCAAAGCGGCACCCGCATAGACGAGGCCTGCCGGAATCCACATGAACAGGCCGGCGAGCTGCTGATCCTCCAGAGACGTCAGTCCCCATTCGGCGGCTCCCGATGTCTGCGTCGGATAGATGCTGCGCCGTATGAGAGAGAGCAGGATGCCGAGGAAACCCGTGTGGAGGGAGGTGACGAAGAGGTAGAAAACGGCCACGCCGTAACCGCGCTCTCTCTCTGGCCCCTTCAGTAGAGCGCGCCAGAACAGAAGAGCGGTGACGAAAAAGCTGAGATGCTGCAGCCAGTGAATCCAGGAATCGGATAGGGCCGCCTCATAGAGAGGCGGGGCGTGCCATAGCCAGACAGCTATGCCATGGATCAGCGTAGCGACAAGAGGATGAGYGAGCCACGCCCATGAGCGCGCCACTACCGGCATTTGTCCGATTCCGCCGATCTGATGGCGCCATCCCGCCGGCATGGCCCACAGCATGGCAACCGGATTTCCCACGACGAGAAGCGGTGCGGCTACCGCCATGAGAATCTCATGCTCGATCATATGCGCGAAGAACAGTCGTTCACCGAGCCAATGAAGCGGCGTGACGAGAGCGAAGACGAGGAGCCCCCATCCGAGCATGAAGCAGGAAGCCTGCCAGATACGCACGCCGCGCCCCATCCCTGCCCGGCGCCATAGGCGCAATGTGCCGATGAGATAAAGTCCGCCTGATAATGCGAGCGGCAGCGTGACCTGCGGATCCCACGTCCAGGTCGTGCCACCCTCGAGCCAGTGCACATGGCCCTCGTGGGCCTGGACCTCGCCGGCAACAAAAAACGTGATGAGGACAATCAGCGCCTTCATCGCTCACACCCATGGAAGACGAGACCGGCTGCGCCGTGGATCAGGATGACGACTGTGAAAAGCGCCGCGATTGCCATACCCATCAGGGCCACGAAGCGATGTGGCCGTCCGGCTCCCGTCGAGTCGGGCAAGGGCGTCGGCGCTGCGGCGACATAGCCGCGCCATGAGAGAAGACCGCCAAGTACGCTGATGACCGCCATGACGAGAGCGAAAACCGGAATGAGCGGAACCTGATGAGCGCAGACCCATGGCACGGACGCATAATTGAACTGTGTGTCGACGAGCCATGCCGCAGGGCCGGCATAAATGCCAGCGGATGGAAGACMTCGTGAGAACCATCCTGCCATGATCTCACCACCATCTCGGGAACCAGTAGAGGATCAGGTAGATCGGCAGCCAGGAGGCGACGACGAAATACCAATAAAAGGCATTGTCGCCCACATCCGAAAAGCGCTTGCCATGGCCGTGGCGCGTGAACATGAGCACCGTGAGAACAACCGTGTCGCCAAGATCGGTCAGAAGATGCAGAGTATGAAGGCCTAAAAGCAGCCACACGGCCGATCCATAGGCGTTTTGGTCCCAGCGCACATGGAGACCATTGAACTCCATGATGCGAATGACCAGAAGACCAACGCCGACGAGGCTCATGATCACGAGATTGCGGCGCGTCCCGGACAGATCCTCTCTCTCGCCGTCTCGCTTGGCCCGGGCATTCGGCCAGCCACTGGCGAGCAGGACGATGGTGAAGACACTCGACCAAAAGAGATCGGGCGGCGGCGCGCTGAGCGGCCAGTTTCCGTTGACGAAAACGAGATAGAAATAGACACCCACCGCCATGGCAAAGCCCATGCCTTCGGCAGCGGCGAAGGCCACCGTGCCCCACCAGATCGGGCTGCGATGACCATAAGCATAGCTCGGCATCGAGCGTGCATTGAGAACAATCCGCTGAGGCAACAGCTCACGGCTTCCCTGAGGTTGAAAAGGAGCGTTCGTCATCGCTCGTCCTCCGTGCCGGCCTTCGGCCAGAACCACCCAATCAGCGCGAGAGCCAGGGGCGGCGTGCCCCACACGAAGGCCCAGGGCGTGAACATTGAACCAATGAACAGGATCGTGATTGCCGCCGCCGACAGGAACGGCCAGATTGAAGGCTCGGGCGTGCTCTCGCGCAGATCCGCGCGACCGGCGGTGACGGTGGAAACGATCTGCTCCCGGTTCTCCACGCTCAAACCCGCCACAACCGGCAAGCTATCGCGATGGGCCCAGAGCGGCTCGCGGTTGGTAACGACAGGAATGCGGTCGAAATTCTGCGGCATCGGCGGCGAGACTGATGCCCATTCAAGGGTACCGGCATTCCATGGGTTGGGACCGGCCAGGGGCCCGCGACGTGCGCTCGTGACGAGGTTGTAGAGAAGCAGCAGGAAGCTTCCGAAGAAGACAGCCGCGCCGATGGTGGAGATCATGTTCAGATTCCCCCAACCCATCTCCGGCAGATAGGTATAGACGCGCCGCGGCATGCCCATGAGGCCCGTGATGTGCATGGGGAAAAAGGCCGTGTTGAACCCGATGAAGGCGAGCCCGAAATGCCATTTGCCGAGGCGCTCGTTCATCATCCGCYCGGTGAATTTCGGGAACCAGTAATAGATCGCGCCGATCAGCGGAAAGACGTTTCCGCCGATGAGCACATAGTGGAAATGGGCAACCACGAAGAACGTGTCGTGCACTTGGGCGTCGAGCGGCACGGAGGCGAGCATGATGCCGGAAAGACCGCCCGCCACGAAGATGAAGAAGAAGCCGATGACGAACAGAAGCGGTGTGCGGAACACGGGCCGCCCGTCCCAGAGCGTTGCGATCCAGCAAAAGATCTGAATGCCGTTGGGAATGGCGATCAGCATGCTCGATGCCGTGAAGAAGCTCGCACCGAGCTGCGGCAGACCCGTGGTGAACATGTGGTGCACCCAGAGTCCGAACGACAGGAAACCTGTGGCGATGAGCGAGAGCACGAGTGCGATGTAGCCGAAGGCTTGGCGGCGTGAGAAGGTGACGACGATGGCCGATACCCAACCCGTTGCCGGAAGGAAGATGATGTAGACCTCTGGGTGGCCGAAAAACCAGAACAGATGCTGATAGAGCAGCGCGTCACCGCCTTCCGCCGGATTGAAGACATGAGTGCCCACGAGCCGATCCATGATCAGCAGAGCCGAAGCCGTGACGACGGCAGGCATCGCGAAGATGATCACGAAGGAATTGACCAGCTCGGCCCAGACGAAAAGCGGGATTCGGTCGAGCGTCATACCCGGCGCGCGCAGCTTGAAGACCGTCACGATGACCGAGATCGCGACGGAGATGCCCGCGACCTCCGTGAACGTGATCATCTGCGCCCAGATATCCGCCCGCTTTCCCGGCGAGAATTCCGGACCCGATAGCGGCACATAGGCGAACCAGCCGACATCCGGCCCGATGTTCAGCATGAAGGCCAACCAGATCATGAGGCCGCCGAACAGATAAACGTAATAGGAAAAGGCGTTCAGCCGGGGAAAGGCGATGTTGCGCGTGCCGACCATGAGCGGTACCAGATAGACCGCGAAGGCCTCGCCGATGGGCACACCGAAGAGAAACATCATCGTCGTGCCGTGCATGGTGAAGAGCTGATTGTAGAGATCGGGCCCAATCAGGCTGCTCTCGGGCCTTGCTAGCTGCAGGCGCATGGCGACCGCCGACAAGCCGCCAAGAAACAGGAACATGATCGCGGTGATGATGTAGCGGCGGCCGATGACCTTGTGATCGACCGTGGAGAGCGCGCCGATCAGGCCTTTCTGCGTACCCCAGGTCTTGGCGAGCCGCGCCGTGAGTTCGGGGCCATCCACCTGATCGTCACGAAGCTCTTTCGGATCCGGCGGATCGTCCGCCGCGCTCCTCGTCCCTGGAATGCTGCCATGCTCGCCCGTGGCGAGGCGCGCGACTTCTGGGGCCGCATCGAGTTCGTGAGGGGTGATGGTTTTCGTCACTTCAACCCCTCCAGATAACTCGCAAGCGGCTGCACCTCGTCAGGTTCGAGCTGGATCGTCGGCATGTTCACGCCCGGTTTGATGCCATGTGGATCGATAATCCAGGCAGCGATGTTGCCGCGTGTGGTCTCAAGCGTTCCGGCGCCGATATAGCGACGGCCTCCCACATGGGTGAGATCCGGCGCGACCTTGCCGCCCGCATCCGTACCACGCACCTGATGGCACATGATGCAGGGCTTCGAGAGAAAGATTTCCATGCCGCGCTGACGTTCGGGATCGTTCGGCGGAATGGCGGACGAAACCTGATGGGTGCGCCAGCGCTCGAAATCTTCCTTCGTTTCAGCAACGACGAGCATGCCCATATGCGCATGCTGCAGGCCGCAGAACTCCGCGCATTGCGCGCGATAGATGCCAGGGCGATCCGCTTGGATCTGGAGTTGATTCTGTCGTCCGGGGATCGCGTCCATCTTGCCCGTGAGGTTAGGAACCCAGAACGAATGGATCACGTCTGACGATTCGAGCTTGATCAGCACCGGCTCGCCTACGGGAATATGGATCTCGTTCGCAGTGGTGAAGACAAGGTTCGGCTGCTCATTCTCGTAAGTGATCTTCCACCACCATTGCTGACCCGTCACCATCAGGGTCAAGGCGCCATCCTTGTGCGAGAAGAGCACCTTCTGAGCCGCGTAACTGAGGCCCGTGAGAGAGATCACGGTGACAAGTGTCAAAGCAACGGCAATGGACACTGTGATCGTCATGCGCCGTTCCGTGCCCGGATCCGTCGCAAGCGGATCCGCATCGGCAGGCCGTCTCCTGCGCAAAGCCAGGAGAAGCGCCGTCACGGTCAGCAACCAGACGATGCCCAGCACTGCCACGAAGATCCAGAACATCTCCGCAAGCGTCTGCGCCGAGGGTCCCTGCGCGTCGAGAGCCGATTGCCAGCCCTGGCATCCTGCGAGGAGCAGACTCAGAAGAAGGAAGGGAACAGCCCTCTTCATGATCGCCTCATTGTGGCATCTGCGCGGCCGGAGGAATTTGGCCGCCATCGATCACCTCGCCCGGCGGACGACGCTGTTCGGCAGGGCCGGGACTCATGTCGTCCTTGCGTCCGGGCGCAGCCGCTTTCGGCACGTTGCGGCCCATGGAGCGGATATAGGCCGCGATCTGCCAAATCTGATCGTCCGGAATCTTCCCGCGGAACGACGGCATGCCGTTTGGGCGTCCTTCGCGGATTGTCTGCACGATGTTCTCGATCTGCCCACCATAGATCCAGCGGTCATCCATCAGCGCGGGACCTGAATCGCCACCGCCATTGGCGTGACAGCCATTGCAGTTGAACCAGACATAGAACCGCTGGCCCTGCGAGATGTGAAAGGCGTTTTCCTCGTATTCCTTACCGAGACCGGAGCGCTGCTCCGCCGGGCCGCCGGGACCAGCCGAGAGAGGCACGAGCGCAATCTTTTCTTCCGACTCGACCGTCACGGGATTGGGTCGGTATTCCCGATCCTCGCGCTCGCAGGCGGCGAGCGTGAGGGCTAAAAGCGGCAGAATCAGAAGAGCTCTCATGGCCTGTGCTCTGCCTGCTTCAGGCCGCCGTCGAGACGCGGAACGGCATAAGCCGACAGGATGGCGTCGATATCGGCGCGACGGCGGGAGAGAACGGCGTCGATTTCCTGGCGCAAGGCTTCGTCCTCCTTGCGCACGGCCATGGAAATATCGAACACCATGGGAAGCTGCGGCYCGTCGAAGGCTGGCCGCACGGGCGTGACCTTCATCGGGACTTTTTCATGCCGCGCGAAGTACCCGCCCATTGCCCCCCAGACAACAGCAATGTCGATCTCGCCTTCGGCAAGGTCATGGAGAATGCGCGCAGGCGGGTTCGGCTGGCCGTAGTCGCCATAGATCATATAGCCGCGCACATTCTCGACAATGCCCCTGCGCGCCAAGGCATGAGCCGGCGGCGTGTTGGAACCGTCATCGCCGATGAGATGCACACCCACCTTCGCTTGGCGAAGGACGGGATCATTGAGGGAGGCTATGTCAGGCCCGTCAGAACGCGTCACGAACACATAGGACGTGCGATAATAGGGAGCGGTCGTTCGAACGCCTTCGAGATTGGCGGGCAGACCTGGAACGAGATCGCAGGTTTCGGCCTTCAAGGTATTGCGCAGGAAGCCGCGCCTTTGCGCCCACCAAGTGTAGCGAACTTCCGCCCCAAGATCCTGCGCGATCAATTCAACGATCTTGTTCTCGAAACCTTCACCCGCTTCATTGGACAGCGGCATGTTGTTGGGATCGGCGCAGACGCGAAGCTCGCGTGCTTGCACGCCTCCGGCAAACAGGAGAACGCACGCAAGAGACGCCCCTTTAAGGAAGCTTGAACACATAAAGCGTGCCCCCTTTCGTGGTGACATTCTTCAATTCACGCATGGCATTCACGAAGCCTTTCGCGGCCGTGCCGTCGCGGGGGTCGAGATCGTTGGACACGATGGAGCCCGCCCAGCCGCCGACGCCYGAAAGAATTGCGACATATTGCTTGCCGTCAGGCCCGCGATAGGTTGTCGGCTGGCCGATGATTCCGGAATCGAGCTTGAACTGCCACAGCACCTCCCCCGAGCGGGCATTCACGGCCTTGAACCAGCCATCCATGGTGCCGTAGAAGACCAAGTCTCCCCCGGTTGCGAGCGCACCGCTCCAGAGCGGGAAGCGCTCGTTGATGGTCCACAGTTCCTTGCCTTCGCGGATGTCCCAGGCCGTGAACTCGCCCATATGTCCGCCAGGCCCCGGATACATGCGCACCTCCGCGCCGACATAGGGCGTTCCGGCGATGTAGTTCGGCTCCACGCTTTCCCAATCCATGCACATGTTCATGTGCGGAATGTAGAGAAGCCCGGTCTTGTGCGAGAAGGCGCTGGGGTTCCAATCTTTCGCGCCGGGCGCGGTCGGGCAGATGTCGCGCACCACGCGATTGTTCACCGGCTCCTTTTCGGCGTTCACTTGCATCCGTCCCGTCTTCATGTCGAAGCCCGTCGAGGCGGTGAGCGCGTGGAAAGGCTTTGCAGAAAGCACTTCGCCGGTGGTCCGGTCGATGACATAGAGGTAGCCCGTGCGTCCGGGATGGACCAACACCTTCCGAGTCTTTCCCTCCCACTCCATGTCGAGCAGGATCATCTCATTGATGGTGTCCCAGTCGTGAATGTCGTGCGGTGCGGTCTGGTAGAACCATCGAGCCTCGCCGGTATCCGGATCGCGAGCGAAGATCCCCGCCGTCCACTTGTTGTCGCCGGGGCGCTGATTGGGATTCCACGGACCGGGATTGCCCGTGCCGTGATAAAGCAGGTTTAGCTCGGGATCATAGGACAGCCAGCCCCACACCGTGCCGCCGCCCTGCTGCCAGGCATCCGCCGGCCAGGTGGTGACGCCGAGATCCTTGCCCTTGTCGCTGTCGTAGAAGGGCTTGAAGTTCGGCCCGATCTTCACGTCCTGATCAGGTCCGGTGTTGTAAGCCTTCCAGACGCTTTGTCCTGAATTGATGTCGAGTGCCTGGATCCAGCCACGAACGCCGTATTCACCACCCGAGATGCCGACGAACACTTTGTCCTTCACCACGAGCGGAGCCATCGTCATGGTCTCGCCCCGGTTGATGTCGCCGAGCTTGGTCTTCCATACCTCCTCGCCCGTGTCCGCGTTCACCGCCACCACATGCGCATCGAGCGTCGTGAAGAAGACTTTGCCATTGGAAAAAGTGGGGCCGCGATTGACCACATCACAGCAGGCGACGCCCTGCGCTGCGGCGGCGGGCTTCGGGTTGTACTGCCATTTCATCGGCGCGCCTGCTTGCGTCAGGTCCAGCGCGTAGAGAATGTTCGGATAAGGTGAGAGCACGTACATCGTCGTGCCGACGACGAGCGGGGCGGATTCCTGGCCTTTGTTCACCCCCGTCGAGAAGGTGAAGGCGACCTGGAGGTTCTTCACGTTCTCCGTGGTGATCTCCGATAGGTCGCTGTAGCGGGTATTGGCGTAGTTTTTTTGCGGAATCGTCCATTGCCCGTCTTCAGGCGTGGCGGCAAAGGACGGTGCTGAATGCTGCGGCTGACCAAGAATCAGGGAAGACGGCCAAACCAGCAAAAAAGCAGCCAAGGCACAAACGAGGCGCGTGAGACCCACGATGTGTTCTCCGGAACGCGAGGACGCGCCGCATCATCGGCGGCTCGACTCCAACTGTTCAGCTTTAGCTATGTTCCCGAAATCGTGATCACGATTTTCGATAATGTTACGCCGCGACCCGGAACCGATCAGCGCCAGTACTCGCGAACGGAAATGCCATACTTATCCGTGGCGTAGAGCAAGATGCCTGCGCCTATGGCGCATAGAATTCCAATGATCAGCAAGGCCACCAGAAAACCTGGGTCGCCGAAAACCCGGAGGTCTTTCTTCAAGGAACTGTTCTGCGGCTTTGCCATGCAACAGCAACGATGAAGCGAATTGACCTGTTCCATCTCATTCGACGGCTCGGCGGACCCAGAAACCTCGCCCCGGATCGTAACCCCAAACGGCAAGGCTGAAGAAGACGATGAGAGAGAGACTACAGACAAGCAGGGATAAAGGCTCCAGCCGCCCATAAAGCGCGAAGCGGATCAGCTCGACCGCATGCGAGAATGGATTGGCCCAGGCAAGCGCAGCCAGAGCAGGACTGACTTCTTCCAGCCGCCAGAGGGGATAGAGCGCAGTCGAAGCAAAGAAAGCCGGGAAGATGACAAAGTTCATCACGCCCGCGAAATTCTCAAGCTGGCGGATGAGGGAGGAAAGAGCCAGGCCGAAAGCGCCGAGCATGAGGCCTGCAAGAACCAGAGCAGGCAAGGCCGCCGCATAGCCCAAAGCCGGCGGGCGCACCTCCCAGAAGCGGGCCAGCAGCAGGAAGCTATAGACGACCGGCAGAATGGTGATCGTGCTGGCAAGTAGCCGCGCGCCCAGAAGCCACCATCGCGGCAGGGGCGCGGTCAGGAGAACGCGCATCGAGCCCATCTCGCGATCATAGACCATGGAGAGGGAATTCTGCATGCCATGGAAGAGCAGCATCATCCCGGCAAGTCCCGGCACGATATAGACTTCGTAGAGAATGTAGGTCTGGTACGGCGGGATGATCGAGAGGCCGAGCACGGAGCGAAAGCCAACCGCGAAGATCCCGAGCCACACGAGAGGCCGCACGATCGCTGCCGCAAAACGCCCATGCTGGCCGATGAAGCGCAGCATTTCCCGGCGCATGATGCCAGAGAAAGCGAGAGCGGCATGGCGCGTGCTCATGCCGCTTCTCCCGTAAGCTGCAGGAATGCAGCTTCAAGATTTTCTGGTGAAGCGAGTTCGCTCGCCGCCCCCGTCCAGCGTACCAATCCCCGATGCAGCACCGCAAGCCTGTCTGCGGGCTCGATCTCGTCCAGCATGTGTGTGGCCCACAGCACGCTGATCCCATCCCCGCATAAGGAGCGCACATGCGTGAGCAACATGTGCCGCCCCGCCACATCGAGACCGGCGGTCGCCTCGTCGACGATCAGAAGACGGGGATCGTGGAGGAGTGCGCGGGCGATCTCGACGCGCCGCCGCAATCCTCCCGACAGGGCGCGCACCTTGTCGCGGGCTCGCTCCGCAATGCCAAGCCGCTCCAGTTCGATGGAAGCCCGTTTCAGACCCTTTGCGGGGGAAAGCCCACGCAAAGCTGCGTGATAAGCGAGGTTGTCCATAACGGTCAGCTCGAGGTCGAGGGTCGGCATCTGGAAGACGACGCCGAGATCGGCGAGTGCCGGCAGCGGATCGCGGCGGATCGAATGTCCAAAGATACGGATATCGCCCTGTTGTGCATTGTATAAACCAGTGACGAGCGAGACGAGCGTGGTCTTGCCCGCACCGTTGGGGCCGAGCAGCACCATGAAGGCGCCTGGATCGACGCTGAGGCTCACATCGGAAAGAGCCTTACGTTGTCCGAACCCATGACTGAGGTTTTCGATGACAAGAGCCGTCATGGCGCGACCACGATTCCCCATGGCGAACGGCCGACCCCGATGGTTTTCACCGCCTCCTGACCTACAAGATCGATGATGGAAACATCGCTCGAATTGCCGTTGGCCGTATAAAGTCGCTTATCGTCCGGCGAGAGCGCAATGTGCCAGACACGCTGCCCCACCAGATAAGTACGCAGCACCTTGAAGCTCTTCGCATCGATCTCGGCGACGCGATTGGCGGGACCCAGGGCGACATAAGCCCGCGATCCATCAGCTGTCAGTTGGATGCCGACTGCCTGCACGAGTTCGCGTGGAACGCCGGGTACTTCGAAAACGATCTTCGCCAAGGATCCTCGCGTGTCGGCGTCGAACACCTCAACCGTTCCACGCAACTCGGACGAGACCCAGATCTGCCTGCTGTCGGCAGAGATCTGTGCGACACGAGGGCGAGTATCTACCAGGATATTGTCGATCAATTCGAGGCTCGCGGCATCGATGACATGGAGCATGCTCGTGGTCTCGGACGTGTTCACTACGATGCGGCCATCGGGACTTGCTCCCATGCCCTCTGGCTCCACGCCGACCTCGACTTCACTGACGATGCGTTTTTCAGGAATATCGAGAACGGATACGAGGTTGTCGTTCTCATTGGCCACGAACAGGCGACGACCATCCGGATGCAGCACGAACAATTCCGGGTCTTCGCCGGAGGGAAGCGAGCTTTCTACCTTCTGCGTTTTCAGATCGACCACATCAATGCGATTGTCGTCACCTACCGCCACATAGAGTTTCTGCCTGTCCGCGCTCAGCCCGATTCCGCGCGGGCGCCGTCCTACCGGGATCGTGGCCGCAAGGCTCAAAGATTGCCCGTCGATCACGGAGATCGTGTTGTCCTGCTCGTTCGACACATAGATCGTTTCAGCAGATGCTGCCTGCAGAGTCAGCGCAAGCGCGATGATGGCGATCAGAACCGGCATCGGCTCTCCTCACGATCAAATCCCAATGTATCGAGTTCGGAACCGCGGTGCAGATAGCCCGCCTGCGGCGACACGGAGACGAGAAGTCGAGGGCCTGCGATCAGGACGGGCTGGCGCATCTGCCCGTCCCAAGCGCGGAAGCTTTGGCCCTGTCCCTTGAAGCCTGATAGGATGAAATCGGGCCCGCGCAGATAGGCCGTGATGGCGGCAGGGTCATTGCTGCGCGAGCGGGTGGCGGCCTCACCAACGGCACGGATCGCTGCCCAGGCGGCGTGATCGACGGCAGTCATTCGGCGGCCCGATAAGGCCTCGAACCGGGATTGAAGCTGCGTTGCGCCCCATTGCTCGGACACCTCGCTCCAGCCCGTGGTGATGAGCCCATGCGTGCCCGCGACGGGACGAGGTCGTGCCGTGCGGTAGGAGAGATAGTCCCCGAACTCGTTCGTTTCATCCGCAACGACGAGTACGTCATGGTCAGCCACTTGCGTCAAAGCCGGGATCTCGCTTTGTAGGGTCACATGGCCCGTATCGGTGCGCGCATGCCCCGGCTTGAAGGTCCATTCCTTTTCGTCGGAGATCTCGGCTCCAAAGCGCTTGGCGGCGCGGCGAAAGGCTTGCGCCTGCAGCTTGTCGCCGGGGGCGCTACCGGTCACGAGAAACCAGCGCCGCCAGTGTTTCGTCATCAGATACTGCGCCAGAGCATCAGCCAGCATGGCACGGCTCGGGATGGTGTGGAGCATATTGGCGCGGCAGGCTTCGCTACGTAGCGCATCGTCAGGCGCGCGCGCGTTGAGAAGAAGCATCTCACGCGCCTCCGGAGCGGAGGTTGCCGCCATGAGAAGGGGCGCATCGAGATCGGCCACCACGAACCTGATGCCCATCTTTGCCAGATCGCGGATGGCATCTTCCGGCTTGTCATCCTTCGCAAGGGTGCGTTCCACCAACGTGAATCGCTGCTTGGTGAAACGGCCGGTGGTGGCATTGTCGGCAATGCCGAGGCGCGCACCTGCAAGACCCTCGTCTCTGATCTCTTGGTCAAGAGGAGAGACAGGCTGCACGGGATCACGCGTTTGTGTGACGAAGCCGATGGCGATGGTGTTTTCCTGACCAAGCACAGGGCTCGCCAGAAACAATGCGATAAAGGCGAGAAGCAGCTTCATTCTGCAGTCCTCGCGGGCCGGATCGACCTATCGTCCACGATCCGCGCGGGAGAACCGTCGAGTGTGATCACCCGATGCGCGAGGGCTGCCGCCTCGTGCCAATGATGCGTTACCAGAAGAGTGGTCGGACGCAATCTCTTCAGCTGTGCCGCCACGAGATCCTGCATTCTCTTCGCGGTGGCCTCGTCGAGAGCGGAGAAGGGCTCATCGAGCAGCAGCAGTTTCGGCTCGACGGCCAAAGCACGGGCCAACGATACACGCCGCGCCATGCCGAGGGACAGGCGCTGGGGATAGACATCTTCCGTGCCCGCAAGCCCGACTTGGGCCAGCCATGCGTCCGCCTTTTCCGGATGCTCGGGGATGACGAGTTCCAAGTTCTCGCGAACCGTGCGCCAAGGCAGGAGGCGTGGCGATTGAAAAAGATAGCCGATTGTCTCCGGGCGCCCCTCGATCGATCCGATAAAATCCTGGTCGAGCCCGGCGACAATATGGAGAAGGCTCGATTTGCCGATACCCGACGGACCGACAAGCGCGCAAACATCGCCCTCCGCGAGATCGAGCGAGAAATAATCGAACACGGCACGCGCGGGCGCGTCTGCCCATGCGGGAAAAATCTTCTGCTGAATATGGATGCGCATCGTCATCGCCGCCACATATCCATGCGACGGTCGAGCGGAGTGAAGACCACGACTTCGATCAACAGGACACAGGCGACGAAGGCCGCCGCATAGGCCGTCACACGTGGCACATCGAAAAGCTGGAAATAGCTCTGCAGCTGAAACCCGACACCGTTGGATCGTCCCAGAAGCTCCACCACGAGCACGATCTTCCAGATTAGGGCGAGACCGTTGCGCGCGGCGCCCAGGAGATATGGCGCCAGCTGCGGAATGATGACGTCCCGCAATGTCATCCAGGGGCTGAGCCTATAGACCTGCGCCACCTCCGCATAATCCCGGTCGAGCGCCCGCGCGCCTTCGCGAAGAGTCACCGCCACATTGGGGATCTTGTTGAGCGCCACTGCCACGAGCAATGCTGTCTCGACCAGCCCGAGCCATATGTAAGTGAGGATGATGACGACGAGGGCCGGCACGTTGAGCAGGATCACGAGCCATGGATTGAGCCAGCGGTCGAGTGGGCGCCAAAGGCCGAGCGCGATGCCGAGCGTGGCCCCGATCACCATGGCGATGGTGAAGCTGACGCTCACGCGCGCAAGCGTGATGCCGAGGTGATGGAACAGGGCGCCATTTCGCACCTCGCCGATGAGGCTTGCCAGAACAGCAGCAGGCCCCGGCAGGAGACGGCTGTCGGCGAGAACCGCCCCGATCTGCCACAGCCCGATGAACAGCAGAACGGAAGCAATTCCCTGCCAGTTTCCTCCGCTCCGGATGTCAGCAGCGCGCATCGGCAGCCTCAATAGGATACGGAAAGCCAAAAGGTCTTCGGATCCAAGACCTTGGCCTTTCCGACCAACCTCTCCCCTCCAATGCTGGCCAAGATAGCATAAAGATCGGCACATGCCTTTCGCTCGGCATCCCCCCAATGCTCCGGGATTCCGGCGCGAAAGCTTGCTCTCAGCGATGCCAGGACAGCTGGGTTATTGGTTCCGATCTGAGGCGCCAGACGTGCCCATGCTTCCCCTGAACTCGCAAGCAGCATCTTGGCCTCCCGCGATGCCGCGACGAAGCCTTTCAGCGCAGCTTGTTTGTGCTCAGCCCAATCATCGCGAAACGCATAGCCGAGCATGGGCACATCGCCGCCTACGCCGAGACGGTGGATCATATCCTCTACCGTGAGCAATGGGTGCGCGCCCTCTGTCTCAAGCCGGGCGGCATAGTGCCAATAGGTCAGAACAGCGTCGATGCGCCCACGTGCCAATTCCTCGTTCAGCAGTGGAGGAGCCCCAAAAACAGGCTCCATTGCTTCCGCCGGGTCGATACCAAACTCTTTCTGTGCGTAGGCTCTAAGAAGAAGCCAACTTTTGTCGAGGGAGCCGCCCGCAACTCCAATCCGTGAACCCTTGAGATCCGTAAGGCTCTTGACGCCCGAATTCTGGGGGATCAGGAGCACACCGACCGCCTTCGAGTAGGGAATGAAGCTGAACGAGGCTCCTTCGCTTCTTTGGCGGGCGACCCAAGGCCAATCGGTCACGATCATATCCACTGCGCCGGCCTGCAACGCAACCTTGGCAGCTTCATTCGAGGCGAGTTCGACTAGGGCAAGGGCGATCCCATGCTTACGGTCGAGACCTTCGTGACGGAGCGTGTCGATTTCCCAGGCGACGGTACCGAACCTGAGCACACCAACTCTGATGAGGTGGCTCTCTTGCGCAAAAGCTGGCCCAAAGATGACCAGCGCAAAAATGAACCAAGCAATTCTGARCAGCATGGTCGGCCCTGGCAATAATGGCCCTCATTAACCGCCAAGCTTTGATTTTGTTCCGTGTTTTAATCTTTGGCCGAAAGAGCAGGTTGTGCCAGCCCGCACTCCCCGTATTCTACATGCTGTTTTCAATCAGCACATGAAGCAATGTTAGGTTTACTGGAGCCATTCAAAATTTGGCTTTGGAATACTGGATTATTGATCTAGATAAAAGGAAGGTGCCCAGTGGAGGATTGTACCCTCCATGCCTGCTGTCAACGCTGCCTCTTGCTCAAATCGTGCATCAGTGAGGGCGTACGCCTATCCTACCAGGGCAGTCATGGGTGACAGTATCTCTTGCCATCTCAGAAGCACAGGTTGAC
>NZ_JBFUMH010000109.1:0-18309 GCF_054049475.1 Microvirga sp. P5_D2
CGTCCAAGGTGTCTTTGCATCGCCCTTGATCACCACCGTCCAAGGTGTCTTTGCATCGCCCTTGATCACCACATCCTTGCGGGTGGCATCCTGGAGCTTGATGGCATCCGGCAGCTTGGGATTGGGCGGCAGCGAAGCGATGGCAGGCAGGGTCTCGCGCTTGTCACCTTCCGTCGTGATTTCGGCGAGCGGAAAGCCGTTCCCGATCATGGCCATGACCGTGCCGGTCTGGCCTGGTTCCGAGGCTAAGTCGATCAGCAGGTCGTAGCGGTTGCCGGGCGCGAAGGGCAAGGTGGCCTTCAGGGGTTCGAAGGTGCTGGAAGGCTGCCCATCCACCGCGATCACATAGGCCTTCAGGCCATCGAAGCGCAGGCGCATGGTGCGGGCGTTGCAGGCATTGGCAAGCCTCAAGCGAATGCGGCCGCCCGGTTGGGTCTTGATCTGCTGGGGCGTCGGCTTGCCGTTCAGGGTGAGAAAGCTACCGAGGCGGCCTGCGGGCGCAGGCTCGGCAAGGGCGAGGCTGCCATCCTCGGCGAGCGCCCAATCATCCACGAGGACGACGATATCCTGATCCACCTGAGGCGGATTGGCCTCTTCCACGATCAAGAGGCGTGACAACCCGCGTTCCATAGGCTCTGCGCTGCCGCCGATCACGCCGGGGCGGATCAGGAAGGTGCCCGCATCGGGCGGGATGAAACGGTATTCGTAGTCCTTGCCGGGAAGAACCGGCTCCTGGGTCAAGCCGCCTATGCCGTCCATGGCGTTGGGACCGCGGACACCGTGAAAATGAAGCGAGAGCGGGAGGTTGGTCTCGTTCTTTAAGGTAAATCCGAGTTCCTGGCCCTGCTTGAGACGAGTCACCTCACTGAGATTGCCGTTGAAAGCCCAGACTTCGGCGTCTCGCGTTGCGTCGAGACGCAGGCGCTGCGGAGCGGGGCGGGCGGTCAGCCCCTTGCCGGCTCCCTCCCGCATCTCCTGAGAGGCCTGTGGGGTCTGGGCCGCTCCCCGTCCCGCCAGGCCGATCAGGGTTGTAGCGATGCCTGTGGTGGCGGCGCGGCGGGTGATCATGGAGAGGGGCCGTCCTGGGCTGAAATCGTTGCTGTAGGGATACGATCTTGAACGGAAAAGGCCAAGTTCGGTTGCTTTTGGCGCACACGAACTTTTTTGATGCATGGCGCGCCAAGCATGCTATAGAGCCGCGTCCCGGAAGAGGGGCGCGTTTATCGTGCTACTCCCGCGCGGGCGTGGCGGAACTGGTAGACGCACTGGATTTAGGTTCCAGCGATGCAAGTCGTGGGGGTTCGACTCCCTCCGCCCGCACCAATCGTCAGGATTGGTATCCGGGGGCTCCTGGCAAAAGGTTGACGGCGTCATGCCGCGCGGCCAGAGCCTAACATAGATTTTTTCGAGTGAATGAAGGCGAATAGAACCATGCAGGTGACGGAAACACTGTCCCAAGGCTTGAAGCGAGAGTTCAAGGTCGTGCTCCCGGCCACCGAGTTGGAGCAGCGCCTGACCAGCGAGCTGAATAACATCAAGGATCGCGTGCGGATCAACGGCTTCCGTCCCGGCAAGGTGCCGGCAGCCCATCTGCGCAAGGTCTATGGCCGCTCCGTGATGTCCGACGTTCTCCAGAACGCCGTCAACGACGCCAACCGCCAGATCGTCGAGGACAACAAGCTGAAGCTCGCTCAGGAGCCGCAGATCCAGTTCCCCGAGGACAAGGACGTGATCGAGAAGGCCATGGACGCCAAGGGCGACCTGTCCTTCACCGTTGCTCTCGAAGTTCTTCCTGAGTTCGAGCTGGTCGATCTGTCCGGCGTGAGCGTCAAGAAGCCGGTGGCCGAGGTTTCCGATACGGAGATCACCGAGTCGCTCGAGCGTATGGCCAAGCAGAACCGCACCTACGAGGCCAAGGAAGGCGCGTCCGCCGATGGCGACCGCGTTGTCGTGGACTTCGTGGGCCGCATCGACGGCGAAGCGTTCGAAGGCGGCAATGGCCAGGACATCCGTGTGGAGCTCGGCTCCAACACCTTCATCCCGGGCTTCGAAGAGCAGCTCATCGGCCTCAAGGCCGGCGACACCAAGCTCGTGAAGGTCTCCTTCCCCGTGAACTACATGGCTAATCACCTCGCCGGCAAGGCTGCCGAGTTCGACGTGACCGTGAAGGAAGTCGAGGCTCCCGGCGAGCTGAAGATCGACGACGAGATGGCCAAGAACTTTGGCATGGATTCCCTTGATAAGCTCAAGGAAGCCATCAGCGACGCCATCAAGCGCGACTTCGACACGCAGTCCCGCCGCAAGGTGAAGAAGGACCTGCTGGACGCTCTCGACGCCAAATACAGCTTCGAGCTGCCTCAGACCCTCGTGGAGCAGGAATTTGCTGCCGTGTGGTCGCAGGTCGAGGCCGACATGAAGTCGAACGGCCGCACCTTCGCCGACGAGGACACCACCGAGGAAGAGGCCAAGGCCGAATACCTGAAGATCGCCGAGCGCCGCGTGCGGCTTGGTTTGGTCCTTGCGCAGATCGGTGAGAAGTCCGATATCAAGATTTCCGACGACGAGGTGACTCAGGCCCTCATCGAGCGGGTCCGCCAGTACCCCGGCCAGGAACGGCAGGTTTGGGAGTTCTATCAGAAGAACCCGCAGGCTCTCGCCGAAATCCGGGCTCCTCTGTTCGAGGAGAAAGTCGTCGACCAGATCCTCTCCCAGGTGAAGGTGGATGAGGAGACCGTTTCCAAGGAAGCGCTCTTCAGCGACGATGAGAACGAGGAAGCCGATTCCAAGCCGAAGGCTAAGGGCGGCAAGAAAGCCAGCAAGGGCGAGTAACCCTCATCCCGAGTGTCTCGCCACTTGCATCAATCAGACGGCCGCGCATCCGCGCGGCCGCTTTGGAGCAGTGAGACATGAGAGATCCGGTAGCGCTCTTTAACAATACRCTCGTCCCGATGGTGGTCGAGCAGTCGAATCGCGGCGAGCGCGCCTTCGACATCTATTCGCGCCTCCTGCGCGAACGGATTATCTTCCTTACGGGTCCGGTCGAAGATTATTCGGCGTCGCTCATCGTGGCGCAGCTGCTCTTCCTCGAAGCCGAGAACCCGAAGAAGGAAATTTCCTTCTACATCAACTCGCCCGGCGGCGTCGTGACCTCGGGCCTGTCGATCTACGACACCATGCAGTTCATCCGCTGCCCCGTCTCGACGCTGTGCGTCGGCCAGGCCGCGTCCATGGGTTCGCTTCTCCTGACCGCCGGCGAGAAGGGCATGCGCTTCGCACTTCCGAACGCCCGAATCATGGTTCACCAGCCCTCGGGCGGTTACCAGGGTCAGGTCACGGATATCATGATCCACGCCCGCGAGAGCGAGGCCCTCAAGCGCCGCCTGAATGAAATCTACGTGAATCATACGGGCCGGAACTACGAGGAAATCGAGCGGGCCCTCGAGCGCGACAACTTCATGACGGCCGAGGCCGCCCGTGAGTTCGGAATCATCGACCAGGTGATCGAGAAGCGTCCCGAGCCTGCCGCAACTCCGGCCTAATCCCTAAAACCTGGGGAAAAATTCTCCCCAGGTGCGTCTTTTTAGCCTGTAATCCCGTTTCTATTGATCACGCGCCTATCACGTGATTGCATGTGGATTCGGGAGACGTGGCGATTTGACGGAATTGTTAGCGCTGGAACCTTTCATTAGGCCTCGCGCTCATAAACTTAAGAAGTGCAGGGCCGGCGAGGGGCCGGTCCGGCACGAATTGGAGATGTGATAATGACCAAGGCTGGCGGCAACGACTCCAAGAGCACGCTGTACTGCTCATTCTGCGGCAAGAGCCAGCACGAGGTTCGCAAGCTGATCGCTGGCCCGACGGTTTTCATCTGCGATGAATGCGTCGAGCTCTGCATGGACATCATCCGCGAGGAATCGAAATCCTCCCTCGTGAAGTCCCGGGATGGCGTGCCCACCCCGAAAGAGATCAGCCGAGTCCTTGACGATTACGTGATCGGCCAGGAGCACGCCAAGAAGGTGCTCTCGGTGGCGGTCCACAACCATTACAAGCGCCTCGCCCATGCCACGAAACACAACGACGTGGAACTGGCGAAGTCCAACATCCTTCTGATCGGCCCCACCGGTTCGGGCAAGACGCTGCTCGCGCAGACGCTCGCCCGCATCCTCGACGTGCCGTTCACCATGGCCGACRCCACGACCCTCACCGAGGCGGGCTATGTCGGCGAGGACGTGGAGAACATCATCCTCAAGCTGCTCCAGGCCTCCGACTACAATGTCGAGCGGGCGCAGCGCGGCATCGTCTATATCGACGAGATCGACAAGATCTCCCGCAAGTCGGACAATCCGTCCATCACCCGGGACGTGTCGGGTGAGGGCGTGCAGCAGGCCCTTCTGAAGATCATGGAAGGCACGGTAGCCTCCGTACCTCCGCAGGGCGGCCGCAAGCATCCGCAGCAGGAGTTCCTGCAGGTGGACACCACGAACATCCTGTTCATCTGCGGCGGCGCCTTCGCCGGCCTGGAGCGGATTATTTCGGGTCGTGGCAAAGGCACCTCCATCGGCTTCGGTGCGACGGTCCAGGCTCCCGACGACCGCCGGACAGGCGAGATCTTCCGCGCCGTGGAACCCGAGGATCTGCTGAAGTTCGGCCTCATCCCCGAGTTCGTCGGCCGTCTGCCGGTTCTGGCGACCCTCGAGGATCTCGATGTCGACGCCCTGAAGACCATTCTCCAGGAGCCGAAGAACGCCCTGGTGAAGCAGTACCAGCGCCTCTTCGAGATGGAGAACGTGCAGCTCACCTTCCAGGATGAGGCCCTGACCCTGATCGCCAAGAAGGCCATCGAGCGCCGCACCGGCGCCCGCGGTCTGCGGTCCATCATGGAAGGCATCCTTCTGGAGACCATGTACGACCTGCCGGGCCTCGAATCCGTCGAGCAGGTGGTCATCGGGCCGGAGGTCGTGGAAGGAAAGGCCAAGCCGCTTTTCATCCATGGCGACCGGAGCGAACAGGCGGCGAGCGTCAGCGCTTAAAGGGATCCCAGGGGCACCCTCATGATCCCAAGCGTTGCGGGAACGGTTCTTGAAACACTGCTTCCGCAGCGCCACATTACCTCTTGCGATGGTGTTGTCCGCTCATCCCCGAGGGAAGGCACCGCGTACCGGATGCAGCCCATAAAAAAAGCCTGAGCATTCCGGTTTTCCGTCCAAGGACCAGCTTATTCAAGGGGCCCTCCGGACGCAGATAAAGGATGTCATCTCATGACACAGTCGAAGCCACGTCAGCCTGTTGTTCCAGGCTCGACCGGAACCTATGCGGTTCTGCCTCTGCGCGACATCGTCGTCTTCCCGCACATGATCGTGCCGCTCTTCGTCGGCCGCGAGAAGTCCATCCGAGCGCTTGAGGAAGTGGTCAAGAACGACCGTCACATCCTGCTGGCTACTCAGATCGATGCGACGGATGACGATCCTGCCACGGATGCGATCTACAAGGTTGGTACTCTCGCCAATGTGCTCCAGCTCCTGAAGCTTCCCGATGGCACCGTGAAGGTGCTCGTGGAAGGCGCGAGCCGTGCCGAGGTGAAAAACTACACCCGCACCGATGAATATTACGAGGCCGAAGCCGAGGTGCTTCCGGACGCGCTCGGCGACCAGATCGAGGCGGAGGCGCTTGCCCGCTCGGTGGTGGCCGAATTCGAAAATTACGTGAAGTTGAACAAGAAGGTTTCGCCGGAAGTCGTTTCCGCCGTGACCCAGATCGACGAGCCCGCAAAGCTCGCCGACACGATCGCTTCGCATCTTGCCATCAAGATCGCCGACAAGCAGGCGATCCTGGAGACGCCCACCGTCGCACAGCGCCTCGAGAAGGTGCTCGGCCTGATGGAGAGCGAGATCTCCGTTCTCCAGGTCGAGAAGCGCATCCGCACCCGCGTGAAGCGCCAGATGGAGAAGACGCAGCGCGAGTACTATCTCAACGAGCAGATGAAGGCGATCCAGAAGGAGCTCGGCGACGACGAAGGTCGCGACGAGTTGGCCGAGCTCGAAGAGAAGATCGAAAAGACCAAGTTCACGAAGGAAGCCCGCGAGAAGGCATTGGGCGAGCTGAAGAAGCTCCGCCAGATGTCGCCCATGTCCGCGGAAGCGACCGTCGTGCGCAATTATCTCGACTGGCTGCTCGGCATTCCGTGGGGCCGCCGCTCGAAGATGAAGAAGGACCTCAAGGCTGCTCAGGACATGCTCGATTCCGATCACTACGGTCTCGAGAAGGTCAAGGAGCGCATCGTCGAGTACCTGGCCGTGCAGCAGCGCGCCAACAAACTTACGGGCCCGATCCTCTGCCTCGTCGGCCCTCCCGGCGTCGGCAAGACCTCGCTCGGCAAGTCGATCGCCAAGGCGACCGGCCGCGAGTTCGTGCGCATGTCGCTCGGCGGCGTTCGTGACGAGTCCGAGATCCGCGGTCACCGCCGCACCTATATCGGCTCGATGCCCGGCAAGATCATCCAGTCGATGAGGAAGGCCAAGACGTCCAACCCGCTCATCCTGCTCGACGAGATCGACAAGATGGGCATGGACTTCCGCGGCGATCCGTCGGCGGCGTTGCTCGAGGTTCTCGACCCTGAGCAGAACAACACGTTCAACGACCATTACCTGGAGGTCGACTACGATCTCTCCAACGTGATGTTCGTGACGACGGCGAACACGCTCAACATCCCGGGCCCGCTTCTCGACCGTATGGAAGTGATCCGCATCGCGGGTTACACCGAGGAAGAGAAGGCCGAGATCGCGCGCACGCACCTGATCCCTTCGTCCACGCAGAAGCATGGTCTTCAGCCGAAGGAGTGGAAGATCGGCGATGAGGCTCTGCTCATGCTGGTCCGCCGCTACACCCGCGAGGCTGGCGTGCGTAATCTGGAGCGTGAGATCAACAATCTCATGCGCAAGGCGGTGAAGGAGATCCTGCTGTCCAAGGTTCCCTCGGTCGAGGTCACCACGGACAACCTGCCTGAGTTCCTCGGTCCCCCGCGCTATCGCTATGGCGAGGCGGAGACGGAGGATTCGGTCGGCACGGTCACGGGTCTTGCCTGGACCGAGGTGGGCGGCGAGCTGCTCACCATCGAAGGCATTGCGATGCCGGGCAAGGGCAAGATGACCGTCACGGGCAACCTGCGTGACGTGATGAAGGAATCGATCTCGGCGGCGGCGTCCTATGTCCGCGCCCGCGCGATTGCCTTCGGCGTCGAGCCCCCGTTGTTCGACCGTCGCGACATCCACGTGCACGTGCCGGAAGGTGCGACGCCCAAGGATGGTCCGTCGGCAGGCATCGCCATGGCGACCGCCATCGTCTCCGTCATCACAGGTATCCCGGTTCGCCGCGATATCGCCATGACCGGCGAGGTCACGCTGCGGGGCAGGGTGCTGCCCATCGGCGGGTTGAAGGAAAAGCTCCTGGCGGCCCTTCGCGGCGGCATCAAGAAGGTCTTGATCCCCGAGGAGAACGCCAAGGATCTGGTCGACATCCCGGCAAGCGTGAAGAACGGTCTCGAGATCGTTCCGGTCTCCATGATGGATCAGGTCCTCCAGCACGCCCTCGTGCGTGTCCCGGAGCCGATCGAATGGGATGAGGCATCTGTTCCTAATGCCCCTAAGGCAGCGGTCGAGGACGATACCGCTGGAGTGGTTGCTCACTAAATTCTTGACCTAACGTCATCAAAAAAAGGCCCCCGAAAGCGTTTTTCGGGGGCCTTTTTCGTGTGAAAGGGCACAAAACGCTTTGTTTTCGCCAGTTTAACACTTGCTTAAGGACAAGCTTTGGGCCACACGAGTCGTCCCTGAAACGATGATACATAACTTTGCTGTCGTCGTGATCATTGGAGGATATGAAGATGAACAAAGGCGAGCTCGTTGCTGCCGTTGCCGACAAGGTCGGCCTTTCCCGTGGCCAGGCTGGCGAGGCGGTTGACGCCGCCATTGAGGCAATCACTGGTGCTCTCAAGAAGGGCGACGAAGTGAAGATCGTCGGCTTCGGCACGTTCGTGGTGACCAACCGCGCTGCCGGTGAAGCCCGTAACCCCCGCACCGGCGAAAAGGTGAAGGTTCCGGCTTCCAAGACCCCGAAGTTCCGCGCCGGCGCGGGCCTGAAGGACGCCGTCAACGCGAAGTAAGCGCTTTTAAGCTGCATTCGCTTTGAAAAGAAGGCCAACCGCGCTTGCGTTGTTGGCCTTCTCTTTTTATGTCATGCGCATCGGGACTGGAAACCTCTCCAGCTTCTGGTATGACGCTTCCTCCCGCTGCGGCCGATTCCGCAGGGCAGGGCTTCTAGGGCGGTTAGCTCAGCTGGTAGAGCATCGGTTTTACACACCGCAGGTCGGGGGTTCGATCCCCTCACCGCCCACCATTTCCTGACAATTCGACAGAACAGGCTGTGTCTGACGCTGGAGTGGAGATTGCTCCGCGCTTGCAGGCTTCAACGGTTGTTTCGGAAAGCAGTATGGATCGAGGAGCGCTCTGCGGTATTCCGCAGGCCAAAAGAGAACGGCGCCCAAAGGGCGCCGCTGGGAAGTTCTCTTTATTTTCAAGGATTTTAATGGTCGGAGCGAGAGGATTTGAACCTCCGACCCCTAGTCCCCCAGACTTTCCAATCGAGCGGTCACGGCCGGCCATAACGGTGAATTGGTGGCCAAATCCCCTTGTATTTCAACGTCAGGTGATGTCAGATTCGGACATGGGGGTTCAGGGATGACCGCGTTCTTGAACCCCCGTCGAAMCCCCAGATCCCAACTGACTGGTGCGCTTGTGGCTGTCGTAAATCTCACTAATGCCTTCGTCCGATCGATTAAGCCCCCAGCTGATGGTCGCGCAGAATACTGGGACGAACTCACTCCCGGCCTGTGCCTGCGCGTCATGGCATCTGGCAAAGCCTCTTGGTCCTTCCGCTACAGGCCCAAGAATGGGACAGGCTTCCAGCGGATCACGCTAGGTAGCCTTACCGATCTACCTCTGGCAGAGGCACGTGACCGGGCGCGCCGTCACCGCACCTCGGTTGCTGATGGCGGTGATCCCCAGCGTCAGCGAAAAGCGAACCGCGAGGCATCCAAGAACGTCCTAACATTTGATGCACTAGCTGGGCGCTACCTAGAGGAATACGCCAAGCCACGGAAGGCCTCTTGGAAGAACGATGAAGGCTATCTAAAGCGTCCGCGGGCGACTCTGGGAGACAAACCAATCTCTGCTGTTACACGGCGCGATGTCATCGATTTGCTGGATACGATCAAAAAGGATGCCCCTGTTAGCGCAAACCGGACTCAAACTGTCCTGGTCACCCTGCTTAATTGGGCAGTTGAGGAAGAACTGTTAGAAACCAATCCCATCGCCGGCCTAAAGAAGCGGGCGAAGGAGCAGGCGAAAGATCGGACGCTTTCGGATGATGAAGTCCGAATCCTATGGACCGCCTTAGAGACAACAAACGACGTGTCGCACGACGTAGCGCAGGCTCTTCGCTTCTTGCTGCTCGTGGGGCAGCGCCCTGGCGAAGTCGCCGGCGCCGTTCAAAAGGAATTGGTAGCGCTCGACAGCCCTAAAGACGCTCGGTGGGAAATCCCAGCCGAGCGGATGAAGGGCCGCAAGGCGCATGTGGTTCCGCTTCCAGGCCTTGCTGTCGCGATTTTGCAGGAAACACTCAAGCAAAGAGAAATCGACGGCGACGGGACAAGCGTCTTTGCGAGCAAATTTGTCGTACGGGATACCCTGGCGCGGCACTCACTTAGCCAGGGCCTCAAACGCGTTATCGATCGGCTCAAAGCCGAAGGGCCGGACAGGAGACACGTAGGAAGCCTAAAAGAAGCTCCACCAACCCCCCATGATTTTCGCCGCACTGTTGGTACGGGAATGGCCCGCCTCGGCATTCCAAGAGAGGATCGGAAGGCGGTTCTGGCCCACGTCGAAGGTGATGTTCATGGAATTCACTATGACCGGTATGAGCGCCTGAAAGAGAAGCGGATCGCTCTAGAAGCTTGGGAGCGTCATCTCAATGGGCTGATTGGTCAGAAGCTGGACGGTGGGGTGGTCGTGCCGCTTACACGCAGAGCTCGGAAAGCATAGTTATCCACAGCAAAGAAAAATTTGGCCAAAGCGCCCAGATCGTTATTCCATGCGGGTTTGCCGGTCCTTTGAGTAATTTGGCGAATCTTTCCTCCGAGACAGAAGCCACTTCATGTAACTAATAAATAGACCGTCTGAACCCGAAAGGACGGTCTATGAGCAATAAGCTTCTTCTACCTAGCGAAGTCAGCGCCAGAGTGCGCCTTTCACCTAAAACTATTTATCGACTTCGCCGCAAAGATCAGTTTCCAGCACCAATTGTCCTTGGCGAGCGGCGCATTGCTTGGCGCGAGAGCGACATCGAGCGGTGGCTCGCCAACTGCGCGACTGCATCTCTCGCCGGCCACGCAGACGCTGAGTGAGGTTCGCATGGATCAGCGTGCACTCAACCTCGCCTGCCAGATCCTTGATGAACTCAGAGCCCGTAACGTCCAGCCGACGCGGCTCCGAGTTCTCGCGGACGCAACCAACTTAGGCCTCAGCTCCGAGGCCGCTCAGGACGTGGCCGACATCGTCGCATCCCAAATCTCGGGGGCTGACCATGGATGATTTGTTTGCTTGGGCAGAACGCAATCAAGAACCGCGTGAAGCTGAGATCCTTGTCCTTCCCATGACCCGCCACAAGGTCGTGAACGAGCTGGCGCTGAAGTGGTGGAAGCAAACCGACGACGAGCGCACCGATCAGGGCATCAGGAAGGATGTCGTCAAGATCCTGCGCAAGCGCCTCGCGATGGGCGTACCGGATCAGATCGCCGCAAGGGATGCAGGGAACGTCTATCGCTCCGTCTGGGCCCGCATCTGGAGCCTCAGGAATAGCATGCAAAGGACTGGAGCATGAGCGCCCAAACAAAACCCCACCAGGATCGCCTTCCTGGCGGTGCCTATGTCGATCAAGAGCTTTTGGATGATGCTCAGGTCGAAGGTTCTCATAAGGCAGGCAAGGGGCGCAAGGAGGAATGGGCACCGCGCAAGCCGCGGGAGGTCAGAAAGGCCGAAGGTGACAAGCTCACATGGCGGGACAGGGATGACCCGAAGCGCTTCGAACTGCTGCAGGCATGGATGGACTACGCCGCAAGCAAGAAGAACGGCCTCGGCATTGGACCGCTGCGGCTGGCTATGTTCATGTACACCCGCTTCAACAGCGATGACGGCTATTGCAGCACGTCTAAGGATACAACAGCGGCCATCCTCGAAGTTTCCCAAACTCGCATTTCCGAATGGCGCAAGGATCTGATCGAAGCCGGTCTACTGATCAGGGAGAAAAAGAGCCTCAAATCGGTGCGTTTTTATCCCGCGTTGCCGTCAGCACGATCGACCGGAAATACCGGACGTTCGAAGGATCGGATTGAGAGTGACGATCGACCGGAAATACCGGACGTTCGATTGACCGGAAATACCGGACGGCGATCGACCGGAAATACCGGACACAATCAAGAAAAGATCAAAGAAAAAGATCAAGGGTTACAGGTGGAGCTATCCGCGAAGGAAGCCGCAGCCGATAGCCCGTGCACCCAGTCAAATCCGAGCAAGGGGTTTTCGATAGAAGAGGAACTTCCCGAGCATCCCTTCCTCGATGGAGATGAACTTATCCAGTGGCAACTGGAGCAGCGGAAGACCTACTCAAACCCGGGCAAGGGGCTACCGGAGGATGATGTTTCCCAGCCAAAGCCGGAAGCCAAAGAGACAATCAACCCGTACCCGGATCTAGACGACAACTGGGATGATCTAGACCCACCACCATCAAGAGAGGGGGACGACCTATGACCCGCGTCAAAGTGAAGATCATGAAGGAGATGGGTCGGCAGGTCGGTTGGGAAATCGGGAGCGCCATGGCCCTCGAATACGCCCTGGCAATGTCCGAAACCGACCGAGTGAAGGCTCGCGCCGAGATCCTGAAAGCCATTGAGCTACGCAAAGAGGAGCTACGTGCGGCAGGTCTCAGCCGCCGGCTGGCTTCGGAATGGCGATGGGCTGCGCCGGAGGCAATCGCTGAAGTAGTCCCTGGTTTTGACGAGATATGAGGAGCTCATCATGATCTTGATGAAACGGCGCGTGGCGCATCGAACAGGACAAGCGTTCGGCGACCACGCAGCCGACGCGAGCAAACCAACCAACGCGGTTGCTATGTCCGACATAAGGAGCAGGCCCTAGCCACGGCTAATACAGCGATCGAACGAGGCATTAACGCATGTGCATTATCAGCATGCAGGAGGACACATTGGGTGTTCATAGATACCTTGAAGAAGGTCATGCGCACATCGCTGGCGGCGTTCGATGGCATGGCGACATGTCGAGTACCTCAACCCACTTATGGCTCTCAGCGGCCACGGCAGGGCCCGCATGAGCATGCACACCAAAGGCGACGTATAGGGTTAGGCGCACGAGAGACACCTTTTCAAGCAACAGCTATGATGATGAAGCTGCAATTTCGATCACGAAATAAGCCGCGATCAAAGGATCCGAAAAAATCGCGTGAAAGTTGCGGTTGAAGCTACTTTCAGAGTTTTGCGTCGGCAACTGCAGGTCGGGGCCTAAATTTTTTTTCCAGCATCCCCGATTTTTACCCTCCCGTGCGGTCGCCGTCCCCCATGCGCGCGGGATTAACTGCACCCCCTATCCCCTTTACCTTGGGGTCAGAGCTCAGACGGGCATTTCGACCCAACATAGTTTTGTGGTTAGTCCGATTATTAAACGAGATCGGTATCTGCAAAGCCGAACTGTCGGTTTGTGTAAGCGACACTCAAAACTGTTCGTTTAAGCTCGTTGCCATCAACCGATCGTTTGCAAACGTCTCTCATGTCATTCCGTTAACTAGCGGATGAGAGGAGGGCTTCCCCCCAGCCGGTGAAAATGGCTTAAAAACAAAGACTTTAGCGACTCGGCTGCCGCTTGATGGGCTTTTATAAGTTCGGGTAAGGCGACCTCGGAGGGTGTGGCTCACGACACGGTCGCCAAAACAGGATGCGTCCGCCTGCCAAACCGTAGTCAACTGAACTTTAGCTTCCGCTACTCCCGTTCTCATATTTTTCTTCAAAGCCTTAACAGCTAAGCTGAAGCGTAGCCTTTGGAAGGAACGAGGGTGAAGGGCTTCAAGTGAGAGGAGCTTCACGCGCACAATCCTCACCCACTCCCGTTATCATGACCAGAGCAGGCCGGAGGCGATCGGTTGCCCCATGGGCACTCACGCCCCCTTGGGAAGGCACTAGACCGGCGGAGCGCCGCTGCCCGACGAGGCGCCGTGTTGCAGGAATGCGGCACCATCTGCCGCACGGAGCTCCCGGCGGCCGCACCGGTTGACGCACAAGCGGCCCATTCCCTACTTTCCGGCCAAAAGCAAACCTCAGGGGCCTCATGCAACCACTTAAGCTCAAGGCTATTGCCGCGATCGCGGTCGCTGCAGGCGTGCTGTTCGGCACCCCTGCCCAGGCACAATCGCTTTCGGGGATCAAGGTTGGCGAGGAGATCTCGTCCGCATCCAAACTCGCGGCAAGGCCGCTGCCCTCCAAGAGCGTGGATCTGCACGAGGAGCGGCGCTGGAAGCTGCCCGACGGCAACAGGCTCTCCGTCGCTGTAGACCCGCAGACGAAGCGGATCGTCTACGCCGAGAAGACGTGGAGTGGCGGCGCCCACGGCAAGCCGGCCGATTTCCCAGGCTTCGTCTACGGCCAGACCACCCTTGCCGACATCAGGGCTCACGCCCAGAATAACGGGTTCGCGTTCAAGGAACACCTCATCGATGTGAGGCCGGACGGCCTTGCCCTGTTCAACGCGTACGAGGTCGAGGGTGCGTCCGGCCTCGTCGTGACGTTCGTGACCAAGCTGTCCAGGAAGGATGACGAGCGCCTCCGGACCGGCAAGGCGAATGTGGACCTCAACCGTGCCGCCCGGCTGGACGCCATCATTCTCGCCGATGCGAGATACCTCGATACGATCTGGGGTGACGCGAAGCTGACGCACAAGGCGTACAAGCCCATCCGGTGGGAGCCGCCCCGCCATGCCACGTTAGCGTCCCGCTAAGGGGGGCGAATGCCACCTCCATGGCGGCCGCCCGCTGGAGGTTGGCACCCACCATCCTCTCTCACCGTCAGAGCGGCTCTGGAGAGCATCCAGCTTTGTGGGCTGCTCTGCTGCTTTGGCATCGGTCCTCACTGATGGGCCAGGAGTCGTGCCGCGATGGCGCGCCCTGATCGCCTCGTGTGGCATCTGTGGACCCAGTGCTCGCAGCGTGAGGTTTGGTTAGGACCTGCGGACTACCGTGCTGCTCCGACACCTTGATCATCGGAGTCAGCCCCATGAGAGGCTTCCTGCTCGCCGCAATCGGACTTGCCTTGGTGTCTCCCACAGCCTTTGCTGACGGCACGAACCTGGCGGGGTCCCTCTGGCACTGCACCCGCGCAACGGATCAGTCGCAGTTCGTCATCACCTTCTACCCGGGCGGCGGCGTCGGGGGAGGGGAGTTCCAGAATGGTGAGGTGAGTCCCTACATCTTCGATGCCTCGCGTGTGAAAGAGGGTGATTGGCCTGGAAAGTGGCAACAGACAGGCCAGCGTTTCACATGGGCGTTTCCCGATCAGAGTATTCGGATTGAAGGCAGTCTCACAGGACTTGGCCAGACAACAATGCGGCTCGCCGGAACCGAAACCTCACTGGTGGGGCGATCAGCCGTGACGTGCAGCGCTCTCACAAAGCTGCCGAAGATCGGGGAGGGGCTTGTCATCCCAAGGGACAGCCGCTTCATCAACCTGGATGGAGAGGAGGGCGAGCTCAAAGTACCTGCGGGGGTCTCTCTCCAGGAGCAAGGATCGCGCTAGAAGCGGCAGTCGGGCGAGTTCCTGAACCTTGGGAAAGCCGCGCCTGATGCCCATATATGGTCTATGCCGCACAAGGGTTCTTCACCGCGCACCCTCGACCTGTTCGAGGTCACCCTGACCATCCCGACGCCCTCGTCCGAGCCGTCTCCTGTTCCGGCCAAGCCGCCGGCGCCTGCCAGCCTGTCCGATGCTCAACTGGCCCAGCAGCTTGGCCAAATCGTCGATGAAATGCAGCGCCGGCTGGAGAAGGGCAGGGGCAGCCACCCGGAACTAGAGACGGCGGCGACACAGGCCAGAGCGTCCTTGGATCGGCTTGCCCCAACACGCACCAGCCAAGCCAGACCCCCGAGATCTGCCAAGGGCACTTCCCCGCTGCAGGAAGGGCAGCGCAAGGCGGTGCGGGCGGCTCTTCTGGCCGGAGTAGCCCCCGCTCAAGTGGCCAAGCACTTCGGCCTGTCGCTGGCAGCTGTCCGCAAGGTGCTCGAAGAGGCCACCTAAACGCAGGTTTCGATCAATCAGGTGTTGCGATCAGGAAATCCCGGCGACTGCCGTTGGCAGACGAAAGCTCCAGGGACGAGCCTGCTCCATCTCCGCGGCAAACGAGAGGAGGGTTGCCTCCTGCCCAAAGCGCGCGACCGCCTGCACGCCAACCGGTAATCCATCGGGTGTCCAATGCAACGGCAGGCTGGCCGCGGGCTGCCCTGTGATGTTCCAGATGGGTGAGAACGGCATGAACCGGAACGCGCGCTCCGCCGCCTGCCGCAGGAGCGGCCCATAGCGCAGATAGCGACCGACGCCCAAGCGGGCGGCCAACACCTGCAGAACCGCCTCAAGGCCTCTGGGGTGAAGCTCTCCGTGCCTGACAGGAGGACTGGCAAGGGTCGGCGTCAACAGCAGGTCATAGGTCTCGAAGAACCCGGCAATCTGGCGCGTGGCCCGGTGCAGACGCTCCAGGGTGACCGACAGCTCCGCAGCCGAGAAGCCCCGCCCCAGCTCACGACATAACCACGTGCTTTCCTCGACATCTCCGCGCCGGGCCTTGGTGCCGGTCATCTCCTCCGCAAAGGCAAACTCCTGCGAAACGGCTGCCAGGAAGACCACCAGAAACCAGCTGAAGTAATCCTCGGGTACCGGAGGGGCAGCCTCTTCCACAGGGTGGCCTAGCTCGCGGCAAAGCTTTGCCGCGTTCTCGACCGCTGTCCGGCACTCCGGATCCACTGGAGCGCCGTTGGGAGCCATGGAGCTGAAGGCGATCCGCAGCCGTCCCGGCGGCCGTGTGGCAGCTTCGGCAAGGGAGCCCTCCGGTGGAGCAATGCCGTAGGGGGCACCGAGATCGGGTCCGGCAATCGCGTCGAGCAGATGGGCAGAATCGCGCACGCTGCGGGTCACTGCATGTCCGATGGCAGCGCCATGCCAGCCCTCGCCGATATAGGGACCATTGGGAGTGCGGCCGCGGGTGGGCTTGAGCCCGAACAGGCCACAGCACGAGGCCGGGATCCGGATCGAGCCGCCTCCGTCGGTAGCATGGGCCATCGGCACCGAGCGGGCTGCGACGTGAGCCGCCGAGCCTCCCGATGAGCCACCGGTGGTGCGGTCCAGGGCCCAGGGGTTGTTGGCCCGGCCAAGATGCCGGGGTTCGGTCACTGGCGTCAGGGAGAGCTCGGGTACCTTGGTGCTGCCGAGAATGATCAGGCCAGCAGCCTTGAACCGGCGGACCATCTCGCTGTCCTGCGGCGGCACCCAGCCGCGCCAGATGCGGCTGCCGTTGTGGTAGGGGATGCCAGCGGCAACATGCATGTTGTCCTTGAGCAGAAACGGCACGCCGGCAAAGGGTGCGTCCGCCCGGGGCTCACAGGCCGCCTGTCGCGCCTGATCCAGCGTCCATTCGGCCATGCCGGCCAGCTTCGGCTCGACCTGCTCCAGCCGCGCGATCGCAGTTTCAACGAGTTCGGCGCGACTGACGTGCCGTTGCCGCACGAGATCAGCGAGCGCGGTGGCATCGAGCGTGATGTAGTCATCCGCAAGGCTCATTGATGCTCACCTCACTGCGACAAGTGCTGTGACGAAACCCGCCTCAGGGATGGGCTCAGCTGTCTAGCATTCGATGGGATCACTGGCCTGTCCACGACGTCACCCTCAGACCACTGTTTCCAGTGTGCCGAACCGCACCGGGATTACGGTTCGTGTTCTGATCCGCCCGTCCGCTGGCTTGTCGACGACGGTGAGCTGTTGGGTTTCCTCCGGGCCGAGGGGCAGGACCATGCGACCGCCCAGGGCGAGCTGGTCCAGCAAAGCCATCGGAAGCACCTCGGCGGCCGCTGTGACCAAGATCTTGTCGAAGGGAGCGTGCTCGACCCAGCCACGGGTGCCGTCGCCCACGCGAACGGCAACGTTCGCATAGCCGAGTTGCTTCAGGCGCGCCTCGGCATGGCTGGCGAACTCCTCAACCACCTCGACGGACCAGACCTGGCGGGCAAGCTCTGAGAGAACGGCAGCCTGGTAGCCCAGACCCGTGCCGACCTCGAGCACGATTTCATGGGGCTGTGGATCGAGTAAGTCTGTCATGAGGGCGCAGATGAAGGGCTGAGACACAGTCTTGTCGAAGCCGATTGGCAGAGGCGTGTCGTGGTAGGCAACGGCCGCAAACTGTAGCGGCACGAAGAGGTCGCGCCGCACCCGCAGCATTGCGTTAAGAACCCGCTCCTCGAGGTTGCTCTTGCCGATCTCCTCGCTCATGAGGTCGACCTGGATGGCAATCACCTCAACCATGTGCCGGCGCAGGACTGTGAGGTGCTCTTCCGTCATGGGTTTCATGGCTGCGGGTCCTTGATCGGGCTGACAAGAATGAGGCGCCTCATCTTACGCCGATTGTGTCCCTGACGGCAGGAGCTGATCCCATTCTGCAGCTTGGGACTGACGGGTCTCGCAGACGAACCGTGCCACTCGGTGAGGTCCACATGGGAGGATCATTCCGTTAGAAGTGACGTTGATCCTAAGGTCGGAAAAGAGCCTCTGACTTTTAATCAGAGGGTCCTAGGTTCGAGTCCCAGCGCGCTCACCAAGCCTTCTCAAGCACTTAGGTACCGATCAGGTTTGGTCTCGCTTCCCAGAAAACCGGATTGGGAAGCGTATGGGAAGCAAGCTCAACTGAGTGAGCTTTTCCTCCGCGATCCCATCGGCTCACCCGCAGGCCGAACCCTACTGCCAGAATCAATGAACGTCAGGAAACAGCCAGAGAGCCGACCTTGTCACGGCCAAGCTGAATGGCCGAGTTTGACCCGTTGCGGCCATTCAGAGCGAAGGCAGGTCGGTGGGCATGGTCCCAGTGATGGCGCCTGCGGGACCGGGCTGCCGCATTGGCTCCTTGCCGCGACCGTCCGTCTGCCTAATTGTTAACATAAGTT
>NZ_JBFUMH010000110.1:0-18136 GCF_054049475.1 Microvirga sp. P5_D2
AATGCCTTCAAAGCCCAGAGCTCTCAACTCGAGTGCGTCGACAAAGGCGTCGATGACGCGCACCGGGTTATCGTCGCTGACCCAGTCCTCCAGGCTTTCGGGAAATAGGGTGGTCTGGCTGCGATCCACGMCTTCAACAAAGCGCCTCATCGGATCCTCCAAACAGAGCGGGCAATCCTACCACCAACCGCGTTTTGACACAGCCTGGGTCAGGAGCCGAGATTGACTGTCCTTTAGGAACGTCCGGTTTGATGAGGATTGCTGCCTTCGAGCTCGGATATCACAAGCGCCCGGAGCGGTCGTTTGCCTTAGCTCACGAGTGGAGCGTCGACTGAGCATACGACGCCCGTCTCAGAAAACTCGATCCGCACCTCACCCGCGAGTTCCTGCGCCAGGCTGCGCTCAATGAGCCGCGTGCCGAAGCCGCGGCGGACAGGCTTCTGGACAGGCGGTCCCGCCGTTTCCTGCCACATCAGATGCAAACGCGGAGGAGTGCTCGCGCCATTCAGGATCCAATGTACTCGGATCTGTCCTGTTCCGTTGGATAATGCCCCGTATTTCACGGCATTCGTCACAAGTTCCTGGAGCGCCATCGCAAGCGGCAGCGCCATGCGCGGCGGGACCTGTACGCTCGCGCCCTGCACGTGGATTCGGTTTTCTCCCCGGCTGCGGTAGGGCTCGACGGCCTGTGCAACAATGTCGTGAAGCGCCACATGCGCCCAGCTCCGGTCGGTCAGCACATTGTGAACCTGTGACAGCGCGATGAGACGGCTCTCGATGGCGTCCGAGGCATGATCCAGCGAGGGTGCGTTCCGCAGTGTCTGCGATGCGATGGACTGCACCGTCGTCAGAGTGTTTTTCACCCGGTGATTGAGCTCGCCGATCAGAAGGTCCTTCTCCCTTACGGCTGCTCGCAGCTCGTCTACCACCCGAAGACGCTCGATGGCGGCGCCAAGGAGATTGGCGTAGCTGCGGAGGAACTCGATGTCCGATTGCGTGAAATCCCGGGGTTCGCGACTGTCCACCTGGAGGACGCCGAAGGGTGGACGCCCCTTGCTGCTCAGCACGAGCACGTTCACAAATGCCTTGACCCCATGCTCCTTCATGAAGTCGTGGTACTCGAAGCGGTCCTCCTCATCGGAGTTCGTCGAGATGACCGCCCCCTCCTTGAGGGTCAGCCCTTCCGGTGAGTTCTCGGCCGCCGTGACAGTGACCTCTCCAATGATCCCTGGTCTCCACCCGACGCCTGCCCGGACTGCGAAAGTCCGACCGTTAGGCAGCAGTTCCATGAGCTTGGCAAGATCAGTTTCGAGGGCTCGACTGATGAGCTCGCAGGCCCTGTTCAGGATGTCATCGATGGTCTCGGTCTTGAGCGCGAAGTCCCCGAACTCAGCCAAGGCCCGCTGCTGCTCCAGTAACTCCTCTTGGTCGGTATCGTTTTGGGTGGCCATCTAATCGAGCTTCGCCGTGGTGAGAGGGTATTCAATTCTCCAAAGGTTCCAGGGTTCCAGATGCCTGACAGTTCCATGGGAGCATTAACCCCCGTCACAGTGGAATGTCGTGCCACAGGCATCCCTGCACCATTCCAGCAGGGGTCCGGCACGACGACGCTCACCGCCTACTGCGGCGACGTGGCGGACTTCCTGGCCATGCCGCTCCAGGGCCCGATCGAGGAGGTCGCGGCGGGTTTAATCCGGCTACCCACCGGCCGCGTGTTCCACCTCGACGACATTGTCGAGGCTCACCGGACCACGGCGGAGAACAGGGCGTGCGGCAAGATCGTGGTGCTGACCCGCTAAGGACAGGCGTTCTAAAACGGAAAGCCCGAAGGTCAGCACTCAGCGGCGCCATTTACCTACACCGGCGGATATTGATGGCCGCATCGCCCACAGGTCCGTGAATTGGTGTCAAGCAAATGACTTGTGTTAGACTTCATGTGAGTGGTGGCGAGGCGTAGAGTTACCCTTGTCTCGACGCACTTGGCTCAAGAGCGTCGATCGAACCCTCTGTCCGTAAGAAGGCCGTCGAGAGACTATTGGTCTGATCATAACCCGTTGAAACATGACTTTGTCCATCACGCGTGAGGCAACTAAGGAATGCGCCCATGAAAATCCTGATGGTGCTCACCTCACATGATCGGCTCGGCAATACCGGCAAGCCAACTGGTTTCTGGCTCGAAGAATTTGCCGCGCCCTACTATGTCTTCAAGGATGCTGGGGCCGAGATCACGGTCGCCTCGCCCAAGGGCGGCCAGCCACCGATCGATCCTAAGAGCGATGAGCCTGGCAACCAGACTGAGGCGATGGCGCGGTTCAAGAGCGATCCCGCCGCGCAAGAGGTTTTGGCGAACACCGCCAAGCTCAGCGACGTCCGGGCGGGCGACTATGACACTGTTTTCTATCCGGGCGGTCACGGCCCGATGTGGGATCTCGCTGACGATCCAACTTCGATCGCCCTGATCGAGGCGTTCTACAACGCCGGCAAGCCGGTCGCTGCCGTGTGCCACGGGCCGGCTGTGCTGCATCGCGTGACCTACCAGGGTCAGCCGATCGTCAAGGGCAAGCGCGTCACGGGCTTCACCAACTCCGAGGAGGAGGCCGTCCAGCTTACTAACGTCGTGCCGTTCCTCGTCGAGGATGAGCTGAAGCGGCTCGGAGGACGCTATGAGAAGGCTGCGGACTGGGAGAGCTTCGCCATCGTCGATGGCCGCTTGATTACCGGCCAGAACCCCGCCTCGTCGACTGCAGCGGCTCAGGAACTTATTAGACTCCTCAAGTAGTGCCCAATCTTCGACGGCTCGTTGGCGCCGCTTACTTGACGCCGCTCAAGTACGGTTAACATCGACGACGGCCGCGGCGAAGGCCTGCGGCGCCTCTTGGGGCAGGTTGTGACCGATACCGCCGGAGACCAGTCGATGCTCATACCTGCCGGAGAATTTCCTGGCATAAACCGCCGGGTCCGGGTGGGGTGCACCATTGGCATCCCCTTCCAGAGTGATCGTCGGAACGCTGATCAGCGGGAACGCGGCGAGCCGCTTTTCCAGATCGTCGTATCGGTGCTCACCGTCGGCCAATCCGAGTCGCCATCGGTAGTTATGGATGACGATGCTGACGTGATCCGGATTGTCAAAGGACGCTGCGCTGCGCTCGAATGTGGCATCGTCGAACTCCCATTTCGGCGAAGCGAGTCGCCAAATGAGCTTGGCAAAATCGTGCCGGTATCGATCATAGCCGATCTGACCACGGTCGGTGGCGAAATAGAACTGGTACCACCATTCGAGTTCGGCCTTGGGCGGCAGCGGCATCCTGCCGGCTTCCTGGCTGCCGATGAGATAACCGCTCACGGACACCATGGCCTTGCACCGCTCCGGCCAGAGCGCTGCGACGATGTTGGCCGTCCGCGCGCCCCAATCGCAACCGGCGAGCGTCGCCGTCTCGATCCTGAGGGCATCCATCAATGCGATGGCGTCGAGAGCGAGCGCCGAAGGCTGTCCGTTCCGGAACGTGTCATCCGAGAGGAAGCGCGTCGCGCCATAGCCGCGCAGATACGGCACGATCACCCGGTAGCCTGCCGAGGCCAGAAGAGGGGTCACATCCACATAGGTATGAATGTCGTAGGGCCAGCCGTGCAGAAGAATGACCACAGGGCCGTTGGCGGAGCCGGCTTCCGCGTACCCAACATTCAGGGCGCCCGCATCGATCTGCTTCAGCGAACCCAACGACGTATTCGTCCCCAGCTTTATCCCGGGTAGATCCAACGATCTTTCTCGGCTGGATTGTGCCTCCGCAGAACCCATCATACCGAGCCCCGTGGCAGCAACGGTCATAGCAGCAGTGCTCAACAGGCGGCGGCGATCATGATTAATCCCTTCGGACATTCATCTCCCTCCGGCAGCTTGGAACTGGTTATGTCGCGTGTGACAGACGACGCGCATCGCATACACGCCGCCCGCCTCCTTCCCTTCAACGCAGCGGCCTGAAGCTCGCGCGAAGCTCCTCCGTGAAGAATTGCGGCTGCTCCCATGCGGCGAAATGGCCGCCCTTGGGCAGGCGGTTGTAGTGAATCAGGTTCGGGAAGGCTTTCTCGGCCCAACTGCGCGGCGCGGTGTAGATTTCGTCCGGGAAAGCGCTCACCGCAACCGGAATGGTAACGCCCTTGGGCGCGAAGAAGGCGAGCTTGCTCTCCCAAAAGAGGCGCGCCGACGAGACACCTGTGTTGGTCAGCCAGTAGAGCGTGACGTTGTCGAGGATATCGTCGCGCGTGAGGCCCTCCGACTGCCCGTCGAAGACCCGTCCGATAAGTTTTTGGCTGGCCGCATCATGGTCGAGCATCCACGCGGCAAGGCCGATGGGCGAATCCTCGATCCCGTAAAGTGTCTGGGGACGATTGCCCATTTCCTGCGCGTAACCGACGCGGTGCTTGTAGAAGAAGTCGAGCTGGTCCCAGGCATATTTCTCGTCGCCCGAGAGGCCTGTCGGTGCAGGCCCGCCGGCAAGCGCCGCCGAAATATTGTCAGGAAGGGTTCCGGGCATGTTGGTGTGGATGCCAAGTAATCCTGCCGGCTTCTGAAGCGCCATTTGCTCGGAGATGGCATCACCCCAGTCGCCGCCCTGTGCGACATATTTCTTGTACCCCAACCGGTCCATCAGGACGGCCCAGGCGCGGGCGATGCGAATGGGATCCCATCCGAGCTCGGTGGGCTTGCCGGAAAAGCCGTACCCTGGAATCGATGGAATGACGACGTCGAACGCGTCTGCCGCTGTCCCGCCATGAGTTGTCGGATTGGTCAGCGGGTCGATGATCTTGAGTTGCTCGATAATCGAACCCGGCCAGCCATGCGTGACGATCACCGGCAGCGCGTTCGGATCCTTCGATTTGACGTGGATGAAGTGGATGTCGACGCCGTCGATGGTGGTGACGAACTGCGGCAGCGCGGCGAGCCGCTCCTCGACTTTTCGCCAGTCGTACTGGTTCGCCCAATAGTCGGCGAGCTTCTGCATCGTCGCGAGCCGCACGCCCTGTGTGTCGTCTGGCACCAACTCGCGGCTGGGCCACTTGGTTGACTTAATCCGCCGCTTGAGATCGGCCAGCTCCTCGTCGGACGCGCGGAAGTTAAATGGACGGATYGCCGTGTCTTCAGTCGCCGTGCCCGCTTGGGCGGGCTGCGCGGCCAAAGGCGTGGGAAACAGACTGACGGCGGCCACGATGGCTGATGTGGCCAGAAGCATTAAGGCTGAGGTGTTCAGAAAGGACATCGTCACTCTCCCTGCGTGTTGGCCGATGAGGGCCTCAGTCGACCGCTGTCGGTTCGGCATTCAATGACGCGATCAACTCGGCGGTGGTCAGGATCGCATGGGCGTAAGTCGGCCCATTGATCGCGTGAGCGGCATGCATGGCTTCTGGACTGGAAGCGGCGGTTGCATCCTTCACCAGAGTGACGTGGTAGCCGAGCTCCATGGCGAATCGGCCGGTCACCTCGATGCAGGTGTTGGCGATCATGCCAACAAGGATCACGTGGCTTATGTCGAACTGTCTCAGCTGCTGGTTGAGATCGGTGTTGGCGAACCCACTCGATCCCCAGTGCTCGTGCACGACGATGTCACCGGGTTGCGGCTGGAAGTCGTCGTGGAACGCGCCACCCCACGTCCCCTTGGCGAAGCTCTGCCGCTCGGCCCCGGCGAGTTGGTAGGGAGTGGGGTGGTGCCACTCCACATAGTCGCCCGGCTGCCAGCGGCGGTGGGGCACGAAGTAAATCTTGATGCCCTTGTCGCGGGCGACCCTGACGAGCGCCCGCAAATGGTCGAGCAGATTCACCTCCTCGGCAATCGCTTTGAAGTGCGGCCACAGCTTTCCGCCCTCGCTCAGAAAGTCATTATAAGGATCGACAAGCAGCAAAGCGGTTGTCGTGGGACTGTAGGTCGGTTGAGCCATCCTTTCGAAACTCCAGCGGGTTGATGATTAGAAACTTGCCCTGCGCGAACCGGAGCCTTGGGCAGCGGATCAGCCGAACGTGAAAGCAAAAACCTCCACGCCCGAACCGAGAAACTCGATCTCGAACTGCCGATTTGCGATCGGTTTCGGTTGTCGGATCAGCTGGTACAGACGTTGTTCGGTCACTGTGCCATTGCCTTGTTCGTCAACGTCAATGCCGTGGGCCGCGCCTGGCGGCCCTCCATCGATCAGCACGCGAAATCTCAGGGAGGTTCCCGGCGCTGCCGGGCCCATGACGAGATGCAGATCGCGGGCGTGGAAACGGTACGCGATGCGCCCGTTAGGCTTGTTCAACGTGGCGGTGTCCGTCTTCACCGTCCAATCGCCGGACAGCGCCCATTGATTCAGACGCAGTCCCGCAGGCAGCTCGTACATGCGAGGCTTGTCCAGGACTGCCCCGCCGGGCGAAGCAAAGCCCTCGGTACGCTCATACCCGATATAGTTTTCCGGAGACTTCAGGCTTCTCCAATCGGCTGCCGCTTCGACACCGCCGGCATCGACCGAGACCGGCTCACGGTCGATTTCGCTCTTTCCCGCCTCGGCCAGCAATTCTTGAAGGATCATCTCCGACTGTTCGTATGAGCCCTCGCCAAACTGATGATGGCGAACGCGCCCCTGCGCATCGATGAAATACAGTGCCGGCCAGTATTGGTTCTCAAAGGCTCGCCAGATGACATGCTCACTGTCCACGGCGACCGGATACTTGATCCGCATGTCGTTCACGGCCCGGCGCACGTTGCCCAGGTCCTTTTCAAATGCGAACTCCGGTGCATGGACGCCAATCACCACCAGTCCATGATCCTTGTACTTTTCAGCCCAGGCGCGGACATAAGGGAGTGTGCGCCGCCAGTTGATGCAGGTGTAGGTCCAGAAGTCGATGAGGACGACTTTTCCGCGCAGAGCCGACGCCGTCAGAGGCTGCGAATTGAGCCACGCGTCCGCGCGCTCAAGGGAAGCCAGCTCGGCTTCCCCGGCAATTGGGCCCGTAGGCAGCCCGTGAAGGAACGGAACCCGGACCCCTGGCGCTGTTGGTGGCTGCGACATGGTCATGTCCTCTCCAAAGCCCGTAACCGTGGCTCCGAGGGCGATGGCGAGTACCGCCGCAACCAGGAGCTTGTTGGTGGCCATCGGTGAATACCCTTCCGGAATCCCATCAATATTGCCGCGCCGAAGTCCTCAAAAAGATCAGCGGAGCGGCCGGAACGCGGCACGAACCTCTTCAGAGAAAAGCTCCGGCTGCTCCCACGCGGCGAAGTGGCCGCCCTTGTCGACCTTGTTGTAGTAGATGAGTTTGGGATACGCCCGCTCGGTCCAACTCCGCGGGGCTTGATATTGCTCGCCAGGAAAGACAGTCACCGCCACCGGGATGGCGACACCCTTGGCGTTGAAAAAGCCACCCTTGTATTCCCAATAGAGACGCGACGCGGAGACCCCCGTGTTCGTCAGCCAGTAGAGTGTGATGTTGTCGAGAATCTCGTCCCGTGTCAGTTCGCCGGTGGCGCTCGTGGTCCGGTTCAGAGCCGTGGCGACCGCCGCCGCCGGCTGGCCATCAGCGTCATTGTGGTCGAGAAGCCAGGCGGCGAGGCCGATGGGGGAATCCGCAATGCCGTAGAGGGTTTGCGGGCGCGACCCCATCAGCCTGGCGTAGTCGACTTGCTTGAACGTTCGAACCAGCTGCTCATAGGCGCGCTGTTCGTCGGCTGCGAGACCCGCTGGCGCCGGGCCGCCGGCGAGCAGAGCCTTGTCGATGTCGCCTGGAACAGTGGCCGGCATGTTGGTGTGGATGGCGAGCAGCCCCGCCGGCGCCTGCAAGCCCATCTGATCGACGACAAACGCACCCCAGTCCCCGCCCTGGGCGACGTAGCGGGTGTAGCCCAGGCGCTTCATCAGCTCCGGCCAAGCATGGGCCATGTGCTCGGGGCCCCAGCCTGTGCTCGTCGGCTTGCCTGAAAACCCGTATCCAGGCATCGACGGGATCACAACGTCAAAGGCGTCCTCCGCCCGTCCTCCATGAGCTGTGGGATTGGTCAGGGGATCGATGATTTTCAACTGCTCGATGATCGAGCCGGGCCACCCGTGCGTGACGATGAGTGGCATCGCGTTCGGATGCGGCGAGCGAACGTGAATGAAATGTATGTCCAGCCTGTCGATGTTCGTTACGAACTGCGGGTAGGCATTCAGCTTCGCCTCGGCCTTGCGCCAGTCGTAGTCTGTCCCCCAGTAGCTCGCCAGCTCTTTCATCATTGCCAATGGCACGCCCTGCGACTGATCCGTGACCGTCTCCTGGTCGGGCCACCGAGTCATCGCGATACGGCGGCGGAGATCGGCGAGTTGCTCTTCCGGGATATTGACGCGGAAGGGACGGATTGCCGTGTCTTCAGTCGCGGCGGACGATGTGACGGGCTGCGCGACCAAGGGCGTGGGGAGCAAGCCGACGGTTGCCGACGCGACCAAAAACATTGTGACTGAAGTGGTGAGAAAGGACATCGCCATTCTCCCTGTCGGTCAAGCAAACCACACGGTACAGGAACGCCGCCGGCAAAGCCGTCGATCAAAAACGGCCTATCGGAGAGCCAAGGTCCAACGCACGAATATAACGTATGTGAACAGGATACGCCTCCCAGCCTGGCTGACAAGCGAAGCTGCGCGATAACTCTATTCCTTCCAAGAGATCAGGTCCGACATTGGAGCCGTCGCTCACGACGGCAGCTGCCGTCCGGTCTGTTCCTGGACGATGTACTCGGCGTACCAATCAGGCCAACCCTCATCATGCTGGCCGGTGCGCTTTTCGTGCTCGCCATGCGCGGCCGCCGCACGACGGAGCGCGGTCGCGAGTTCATTCGGCGAGGTGAATATCGTGTCGTCCGCGTCGACGCGTCCGGGTAAGCGCTGGGTGACCTCCTGCAACAGCCAGCTGTTTCCATCCGGATCGCTGAACGTGGCGAACGAGTTGTAACTGCGCCGTTCCGGATCGGGTCCGCTTAAGGGGCCCTCCCCAACGGCGGCACGGTGGAACACTTCACTCACGTCGACACCACGCTCGACGAGTTCGGCGCGTGCGGCCTCGATGTCGGACACGACGAGATAAAGTCTCTGTGCCGAACCCGGCCCGGCCGAGGTGACGCCCTTGCCGAAGTGGATCGAGCACGGCGAGCCAGGAGGCGTAAACTGGACGACCCGGAAGGCATCGCCCTTGACGAAGTCGGCATCGAGCCTCCAACCCAAGCCGCCGTAAAAGCGTTTGGCGCGGTCAACGTCCGAAACAGGGATGACGACGACCTCAAGCTTCATATCGAGCGTCCGAGTTCTTGTGAACTCGCCTGCAGCTTCACTGCGCACAGGAGGACTGCTCATGTCGATCTCCTCAGATTTCGGTGCCTTGAGAGTGGCAACGCACGTCCAAGCGCGTGAGTCACAGCAAAGTCATACAGCGAAATCGATATTGTTACCGAGGCACTCAAACCATGCAGTACAGGAGCAACGTCAACAACGTTATCGATGAAGAGCGGCTCGTCGGGGAGCCCATATCCAACGCAGGGCTTTAACTCATGTGAACAGGATACGCCTTCTTGCCATGGCGGGAAAGCGGCGCTGGGTCATTCTCTGTCGATCCCCTGTCCTTTGCGAACGCCTGCTCTGGATGAGATAGCTGCCCTCAGCCTAACTTCTTAGATGTGCCAAGAGGCGACGTTAGAGATCGATCGCCATTGCGAGGGGCTGTCGGCGCGGCCACTAGGATAAAGTGGCAGAGGGAAGGCTAACATCGGCAGAAGGATTTCCACGAACGTGGAAAGATCATGCATCCGTCCATGAGCCGTTCTACTCTGGAATGAGGACAACGAGATCCATCGCGGATCACGGCTGAGCCTTCGCACCGAAATCCTCCAGCACTGCCACGAGCGCCTCCGGCCGCACCCTCACCGATCCCGCGAAGGGGTGGTTCATGGCGATGATCACCAGCAGGCCCGAGAAGATCAGGAAGGCGAGGATCCCCGTCATCATCGAATGAGCGCGCAGGTTCTCGGTGCCAAAGAAAAGCGTGAAGCCGATCGTCAGGACGGCGCCGCCGAAGAGCACGAACCAGAGCACCCCAGGGACCGCGCCGGAGGCCAAGATGAGCCGCGTGCGGCGGGCCTCGGTCAAGACGTCAAGCTGGCGGAGCGCCTCGGCCAAAACGACCGTTCCGCGGCCGTCGCTGGGGGTGAATATCAGCAGGGTTGCGTAGGCGGCGTCCAGCGCGCGCGTCACTGCGGGGCCTGACTCGCTCCGCTCCATCGCGGGCCAGTCCTCCGTGATCGCTGCCCTGACGTAGCGGGTCAAGCCGTCGCGGAGGGCGGCGCCGGGATCACCCCCGATTCCGTCCGCCAGGCGGTAGAGGGTCGCTGCGGCACTGGCCTCCTGGGCCGCCGCATTCTCCGCCACGCTGAACTTTTCCCAGACGATGATGACGGCAAAAGCCAGCAGCACTGCATAGAGCACGCCGACGGTCGCAAACGTGAAGCCGGCGACCTCGTTGTTGATACGGAGCCGCTCTGAAGCCACGCGCTTACGGACGAGAACGGGGGCCGCCATGGCAAGGAGCGTTGCCCCGCCGACAAGGAGGACGCCAGACAGCCATAATGGCAGGGTGCTCAGGAGTGCCATGTGTCGACCCGCTCCAGTTCAGGTAAATATGACGGATGGGAGCAACTGTGCGCAAGCAGCAACGGCCTTGCTGCAGCAGGCCAATTAACGGCTCTGCTGAGGGGCAGTGCCAAGCCCGACCCGTTTTCCTGCCTCACCTCTAGCCAGACTGGCGATAAACACCTGGACCCGCCGTATAACATCAAGATCGATGGTCATGCGGTCGGCAAGGGCAAGGTGCGCCACCGCGAGTTTGCCATGGCCTCCGGCGAGATGAGTGAGAGCGAGTTCACCCGCTATCTGCAGGAGAGCCTTGGTGCTTGTGCTGCGGTTTCTCGGGATGGCGCCGTGCATTTCGTCTGCATGGATCATCATCATGTCGACGAGCTGACGCAGGCATGCCGCTCGGTTTATGGACCGCGCCTCGGCATGTGGCACGTCAGGCCCGTGCAAGCACCAGGCAATCGAGCACGGCGCTATAGTGGAAGGCGGCGGCGGCGAGGACGAATGTGTGCCAGATCGCATTTTGAAAGCGCAGGCTCTCCCAAAGGTGGAACACCACGCCGGCTGTGTAGAGAATGCCGCCGATGGCAAGAAGCCAAATGGTGGAGGCGGGAAGCGTGCCGAACACAGATTCATAGGCCATAACGCCGCTCCAACCCAGGAACAGGTAGAGCAGGATCGAGAGGCGGTCGAACCGACCCGGGAAGCGGAGTTTGAGTACGATCCCGACCATGGAAGTCAGCCACACGCCGACCAGCAGCACAAGGGACTCGGCGTTCGTCTTCATTTGCGTGATGAAGGGTGTGTAGGTGCCGGCAATCAGGAGATAAATGGCCGAATGGTCGAACCGTCGCAGCATCCATTTGATGGGCGAGACAGGCCAAAGGTTATAGAGCGCCGAGACGGTGAGCGCCGTTAGAAGGCTGACACCATAGATCAGAATGGACGTAAACTCCCACGCTCCGACGGTCGGGGCGGCCATGATGAGCAAGGCGCTGATGGAGACGATCCCGATCGTTACACCTACCACATGCACGATGCCATCGGTGAGGATCTCTTTCTTATCGTAGTTCCATTTCAAGTTCACTACCTCTGCAGAAGGGTTGATTCAGGATACCACCGGATCCGGTCGCCAGGAGATAGGTTGCCGAACTGAAACTACCAGAAGCGGCACCCGGCTTCGCTACAGACGGCCCGCTAGCTGTCGAGCAAATTCATTTCGGCATAAAACATCCGGCCAACCCGGGATCAGGTGGCAAACGCCGCCACACGTGGCTCCGCGCTTCGATTGCGCTCGTCTCTGCATAGAGCCCGGGTCAATGCTTACGAGCCTGCACCAAGTAAACGGCTACAGTTGTCTCTCCGAGTGCTTTGCAGGCTTCCAAGCGATGCAGACCCTCCACCAGGACATAGCGTTTGCCATCAGGGCGCACAAGAATAGGTGCCTCCTGCCCCTTTGTCAGAATGCTCTCGGCGAGGGCGTCAACCTTCTGTCGGTCAAGGGTCTGGCGCCGCTGGACAGGGACGTAGACATCCTGAACCGGAATGATCTGCTTCTTCATCATCTCTGCTGCTCCAGTGTCGTCTTGAACCAAAGCTTAGGCGTTGCCGGTCGGTTTTGACATCAGGTCTTCTCCTGCGGCACACGCCTAATTGGGCGATAAAAGCCAATTCTAAATGCAGGGCGGGGCCAGCATCGCTAGGCTTCGGCTCGCTATCCAACTCCTTGTGCTCCAACCTCCACCCCAAGTCTGATGCTTGCCGCCCGAGGATCGTATTTATGAATGCTATACTTTGACCATGCTCCGACGGGAAAAGTCATCCAAGCAAGCAATCCAGAATGAATGTTGTGCGATGGGTCTGATCGGGAGCGAAATACACGACGCATCGTTTCTCTAGCTTTGCGCCTGCGACGCGGGTTGACCCCCTTGTTGGGTCGCAATCCAGATCGTGTGTCTTGCGCCCCCACGTGTTCCGTTGGCGCGGGCACCTACCTCTTCCACGCCAAATCCCGCCTTGCGCAGGTCCTGGGTGAAGGCTTTATTCGGCGCCGATGACCACACGGCAAAGACGCCACCAGGGGTCAGTGCCGTCCGAGCGGAGCTAAGCCCCGACAAGTCGTAGAGGCTATCATTGGCCTTGCGTGTCAGCCCCTCGGGTCCATTGTCGACATCGAGCATGATCACATCGTAGGCGGACCGGCTCGATCGTATCAGGCCGCCGACATCCCCTTCGAAGATGCTGACGCGCGGATCGGCAAGGCTATCGCCGAAGACTTCGGCCATGGGACCTCGGGCCCATGCCACGACGGCAGGTACCAGTTCAGCCACAGTGACCTGAGCATCGGGCCCGAGCTCAGCAAGCGCAGCGCGAAGCGTAAAGCCCATCCCCAACCCGCCGATAAGGATCTGTGGTCGCTCGCGGCCCCGAAGTCTCAGGCAAGACAGCTTGGCGAGCGCCTCCTCGGAGCCACTGAGGCGGCTGTTCATCAACTCGTTGCTGCCCARCATGATGGAGAACTCGGCCCCCCGCCTCTTGAGGCGCAACTCGCCCCCGTTGCCGGGGACTTTTGCCGTGTCGAGTAAGACCCAAGGAATCATGAAGAACTCTTCAGTCAGCATTATTATTTCGCCGGACCGTGTACAGGAGAATGCACTTGTCGSGAAYGCCGATCAACGGGCACACGCTCATCCATGTCTTTGGTCAACGCGTCGCACTCTCTTGCTCGTGATCCTTTCCAAGGAATGCGCCGAGCAGGGTCGTTCGCAGGGCGATGCGAGAGGGCGCTATCGCTTGCCGCCGGATGGTTTCGCGGGCGTGCTGCCTTTGTCCTTGTTCGCGAAGGGCGAGGTCGGGATTGCGTCCTTCGGCTTGTCCTTCTTCGGCTTTTTTGCYTCGCGGTTGCCGCGTTGTTCGCCTTTGGCCATRGCTTGTCTCCGTTGTCGTTAAGAGCCTGGGAAAGATCATCTCAGTCGTGGGACGACTTGTCGAGCAGATGGTCGAAGTCAGCCAGCACGCGGTCGATCAGCTTGAGTCGGCGTAGATCGCTTGCATCCAAGCTCTGCGTGAAGAGGCCAAGCAGATAGCGCGCCTTCTCGACGGCCTCCGGCCAATCGGCGGCGGGGGCGGCTGCCAGCAGGTCTTCGAGTTCCGCTTGTCTTGCGTGCAGAGCCGCTTGGTCGGCTTCGACTTCGGACCGCAGACGTCGGAGGTCGGTTGCCTTCTGTGCGGCCATGCCGCGATGAGCATCGAGATTGGTCGGTTGATCAGCCAAGGTCTGGTTCCTCCGTATCTGTTACCTGCGCATCCGGTGGTGAGCGGATCACCTAAGCACGTTCGATCAGCAGGGAGGCCAGCGTCTTGGCCAACCGCTCATTCTGTCCAACGGGTTCAGGCGTCACGTCGTGCCATTCATGTGCTCGAAGCGCCCAGCCGATATCCGAGAGACTGCCGAGAGGCTCATGCGGCCAAGCAGGCTCGCCCGTGGGCGTCAGGATCATAAACTGCCGTGAAGCCTTCATGCCCACGCGGGCAACGTACAGGATCTCATCGCTCCGTCGAAGCAGTGCAACCGGTTCGTAAATCCGGGATCCGTGGAAATACGCCTCGCCGTTGGTCAAATCTCGGATGCCCTCGCAGAGATCTCGCTCTCCCGCACGGCACGTTCGCCGAAGCCGGACGATTTGATGCGGTACGAGGCTTCACCGGTCTGATCGGCCGGCATGAGCCGCGTCACCTCGTAGATGCCGCTTGAGTTGGCACGCTTGTCCGAGAAATTCGGATGGGTGATGCGAACCAACTGATGAATCTTATACTTGTGAGACATTCGTTACTCCTGAAGCTGAGCTGCTATTGGGCAGGGTAGGGCCGGGAACCAAGGCGCGATGGTAGCGGCTGAAAACGAAAAGGCCGCCCACGCGGGGCGGCCTCAAGACTTAGCGGCGCAGAAATGTATCTTGCGCTGTCATCAACGCTTATGCGGTCTCGATGTTGTTGACGGCAATCTTGCCGGAGCGGCGGTCCTCGGCCGTGTCGAAGGCAACCTTCTGGCCCTCGACGAGGTTGCGCATGCCGGCGCGTTCCAGAGCGGTGGCATGGACGAAAACGTCCTTGCTGCCGTCACTCGGTTGGATGAAGCCGAAGCCCTTCATGTCGTTGTAGAATTTTACAGTGCCCGTGATCATGGGAGTAGCCTTTCGCGATTGCTGCAGATGCACGTGAGCAAAGGCGCGCACAAGCGCGGCCTTATCTCGGTTCGTCGATGTAATGGTAAGAAAGTCCGAACGTGCGCCTGGCAGTGCCAAAAGCGAAACGACCCGATTGTCCGGCCAAAATCCGATAATATTAATATATGCATCATCCTGAATTATAGCAAGTACTGTCCCTCATATTCCTTCGAGTTGAAAGAACTTATGTTCGCTCAGCTTGATTGATAGATAGCACTACCCATGACAGTAGCAGCACAAATCCAATATTTGTGGCATCGTCCAGAGCCGCTTCTCCTGCTGCTGCGGAAGCGTCGCTCGGACGATTGCGGGCGGTTGGATCTCAGGATCAGACGGAGCTATGAGGCTCGAATGGGTTCGCGCAAGCGTTACATAAAGCCTGCCGGTTAGTATCCAGAGCCGATCAATTCCTCAGTGATCACACGAAAATTCACCAGAGTGCTTGGTCCAAAGGTGAGGGTCAGCGGGACGTCGGCAGCATCGCGGCCGCGGGYAATCAAGATCCTGCCGATCCGCGGATCGTTGTTGCGTGGATCGAACGTATGCCAGCGCCCACCCAAAAAGACCTCGATCCAGGCGGCAAAGTCCTGGGGCGCGTGAGGCAACGGAAGGCCGATGTCACTGATATAGCCGGTGCAATAGCGGGCCGGGATGTTGAGGCATCGGCAAAGCGCGAGCGCCAAATGAGCATAGTCGCGGCACACGCCGCGCTTTTCCTCAAAGGCCTCGGCAGCCGTACGCGTTGCCCGAGAGTGCTCATACCCGAAGGTGATATGATCGTGCACGTAGTCGCAGATCGCTTGCACGCGGGCCCAGCCCAACGGCGTTGTTCCAAAGAGGCTCCAGGCGACGTCGGAGAGGCAATCCGTTTCGCAGTATCGGCTTCCCAGCAGGAAGAGCAGAGTTTCTGCGGGAAGGTTTTGGATCTGAATCTGCTCAGCACCCGGATCTGTCACGTCCCACTGGCCTGTATCGCGGACAACGGTTTCTGTCCTGAGGCTGATCCTCCCAATTGGGGCTACGAGACGGTTACACCAGTTTCCGAAACTGTCCCGGTATCCCTCCACAGGGACCGATGGCACCGTGATGAGGTAATCGGGCCGCTCCAGGTCGGACACTCTCGATGAGTGGACATTAAGGATCGCGATCATGGGCGTGACTTGCCCGACCTCGTAGGTCATCTCGCAGCCGACGCGAATCCGCATGGGTTTATCCTTAGCCGTCCAGTGCAGTGGAATTCCATCCGCCAGCGATCAGGGTTGATCTTCTCCCGAATCGGGACGGAGATCCAGCCGTTCACCCAGTGACGTCTGTCTCCGGCCGGTCCTTTCCCAAAGACACTTCTTCGTGCCAATCACCAGCCTCGTCCTGGAATTCGATGTCCTCGGTCGCGCCCGGCAGCTTCTGTTCAGCAGCGGCCCTCTCCGCCGCCTTGCGGGCTTCGTCATGAGTGGCGTAGCGTTCCGAGAAGACGTCTCCGACCTTGTAAGCCCATCCGCCCTCGTGCTCCACGATCCTGTAGTGAACATTGGCCATCGCTACTCTCCCATAGGACTCATTCAGAGCGAACAACGTACCAAAAGAGACAGCTCGGCATTCAACTGCCGTAGTGCTCTGGACGCCAGGAAAACACCTCATCGCCATTTTGGCCCAAGATCCGCAAGCCATCCGGCTTTTGCGGCATGTTCAAGGTCTCAAAGAGCGACCGGGCTCTGACCTTCGCATCCTCCAGATCGGTTGTATCATATTCAACCCGATCCAGTGTGGCATGTGCTTCGTCCATATCCCGGATACGAAAGAACTCGATCATAAACATCGCAGAAGCTCCGCCTTGCTAAACGAACCGATATGCTTTCCAGGCGGGCTGCCCGTTCGCAGTAATTTCAAACCTGACCTTTGACGTTCTATCGGCGATACGATGAGGGGTGYCGATCAAGTATCCAGCCCGTGAGAGTGCCAGAGCTCGAGCCTTGCCACAGCCACGTGGGAATTTGCCATCCTTCAGAATTCGCTCTGCGAGAACCCCGAGAAAATACATATCCCGATGGTCCAGCATGGTCTCTTCTTCATTCATTCTCAAATCCGTTCCAGGGCTTAATCTGCCGGGACTCTTGCATGTGCGATGAAAGATATTCATTCGGATGTATCGCTTTCCGGCAGAGTAGCCAGGTCGGCATCGTTGCGGGCGAGAAGTGCCTGCAGAACTGCCAGAGTAGCTTCATCCGCTGCGGCGGCGGCAAGCTCGAAGGCAGCTATCGCGTAAGTCTCGGCATCCTCAGCGCGGCCTTCGAGGAGGTAGACCTCATGGTGTTCCTTCCACATTGCCCGACCGGCATCGAAGCCAGACTTCTTCTCCGCTAGCCACGTCTTCACCCTGACATTGGCGACCTCGACGGCAACGCGGTTGTCGTAGATGCGTTGCTCGACACGGTCGAGCTGGCTCTCAAGAACATTCTGCGAGTGGTCAAAGGTTGCCACGCCATTCGATTTCAATGCTTCAAGTCGGCGATCGAGACCGTGGAGCTTGATACGAAGCTCATCGCACAAACGGCCGATACGCTCACTCATGCCTCGCTCCCTTTAGTGCCCGCTGCGATGATGAAGTCTGGAGCGGACCGGCACCATCTCCCGACCGCCATTCGTGGCTGAATTGGCTGACAATTCCCGTGCTGAAGACCTCGGCTCCCAGCCCCGCCGTTTGGGCCTCCGTCACGGCGGCGTTGACGGCCAAAACGCGGGAGCCGTACTCCCCATGGTGTTTGCCATTCACCCGGATGCGCCAAGCGCCATGATGTCGAACGATGTAAAACTCCGTTGTCATAGTGGATCTCCACTGGCTACTCGCTGGGACGGAAGAGTCGGCCGTCGGTCCCAATCCTGCGGCAACCTCAAAACTGCTTGCCTACCATCCAGCCCTCGACATCAGCTTTGGCAGTTTCATAGGGCAGGCTATAGCGAACCTTCACCAGAGTGATCAGTTGTTCCTCGTTCTTGATCTGCGACAGGTCCAAGGTCGTCAGGCAACTCCACTGGCGTTTCGCATCGCTGCGGTAGCCTGTCTTGCGTGTCACGGTTTCATCGCTTTCGCCGCCTCTAAAGCCAAACATCGTAGCCTCCATTGTTTGGGGCTGGTCTCGTCGTACAGTGACCGGCTCAAAGCTGCTTATCCAAAGCCCAGAACTCGACATCTCTAGTCGCCTGCTCGTGGGAGAGACTGTAGGTCTCCTCGACTTTCTCGATGAGCTCCGACGAGGTTCGGATCCCTATCATCTCTATCGCCGCGAACCGATCCC
>NZ_JBFUMH010000111.1:0-18071 GCF_054049475.1 Microvirga sp. P5_D2
CATATAGGCCGCATATAGGCCGCGTGCGGGGCGAGCGACATGGATTCCTGGCCGCCGGCCACGATGATGTTGGCGTCGCCGTTGGCGATCTGCTGCAGGCCGATGGCGACCGTGCGAAGCCCCGAGCCGCAGAGCTGGTTGAGCGCCCATGCGGTCTTTTCCTGCGGCACGCCCGCGGCCATGGCCGCCTGGCGGGCCGGGTTCTGTCCTTGAGCTGCGGTGAGGATCTGGCCGAGGATCACCTCGTCCACCTCCGCGCCGTCCACTTTCGCGCGCTCCAGGGCCGCCTTGATGGCGATGGCGCCCAGTTCATGCGCCGGGGTGTTGGCGAAGGCCCCGTTGAACGAGCCGACGGCGGTACGCGTCGCGCCGACGATGACGATGTTACTCATAGTTCCTCCTGTGGTATTGTTTGACGCATGCCTATGAACTTGCCTGTCAATGAAGCTTAATACGGGGTTCGGTCCGGCGTGTCAGCATGCGCGCGGTGGTATCGAGCGCGACCTTCGACGTCCCGTGAAGCGCCCTCTGATGCATCGTGTAGAGCGACTGGTACATCAGGCGGGCCACCAAGCCTTCGATGAAGAAGTCCTTGCCCCGGACAAACCCCATCAGGTTGCCGACCGTGCTGTACTCGCCAAGCGACACCAGCGAACCAAAGTCTCGATAGCGAAACGGCTGCAGAGGTTTCCCTTCAAGGTACCGCTGAATCTGTTTGACGAGATGTGATGCCTGCTGATGGGCGGCCTGCGCGCGTGGCGGGATTGGCGTGGGCAGGTCCGGCGTGACGAGATAGGCGCAGTCGCCAAGCGCAAAGATGTTGGGATCTCGCGTGGTTTGGAGCGTCGGGGTGACCACGAGCTGATTGTTCCGACTTGTCTCAAGCCCCGCCAAATCCTTCAGGAAATCAGGAGCCTTCACCCCCGCGGCCCAGACCACGAGCTCCGAAGGCACAAAGCTCCCGTCAGCAAGATGCACGCCCTTGTCGGTGACCTCCGTCACACGCGCCTTCGTCCGGACTTCAACCCCGATCTTCCCGAGCAGGCGCATAACGCTCTCGGAGACCCGCTCCGGGACCGACGGGAGAATGCGGGCGGCGGCTTCGATGAGGGTGATCTTAAGATCTTTCTCCGGGTCAACCCTGTCGAGCCCATGGGCGACAACGTGCCGGGTCGCGCGGTGCAGTTCTGCGGCGAGCTCGGTGCCGGTTGCGCCAGCGCCGATCACAGCCACATGCAACTGGCCGGGACGCACCGGGCCCGGCTGCGCGTGGGCTCGAATGAGACTGTTGACCAAGCGTTGATGAAACCGCACCGCCTGATCCGGCGTATCCAACGTGATGGCATGCTCCTTTACGCCTGGGGTGCCGAAGTCGTTGCTCCCGCTGCCCACAGCGATGACCAACGTGTCATAACGGAAGGAGCGGGCCGGGGTAACCTCCCGGCCTTCAGAGTCGAAGCTGGCGGCGAGGAATACTTCCTGCCTATCGCGATCAAGGCCTATCATCTCGCCGATCCGGTAGCGGAAATGATGCCGGTGCGCCTGCGCCAGATAGTCGACGGCATGGTGGCCGACATCCATGCTGCCAGCCGCAACCTCATGCAGAAGAGGTTTCCAGATATGGGTCCTGGAGCGTTCGACGAGCGTCACCTGGGCTTTCCTGTGGCGGCCAAGCCGGTCTCCCAACTTGGTCACAAGCTGCAGCCCTGCCGCACCGCCGCCAACAACCACAATCTGATGGAGAGACGGCTCCACACGGGCCTGCGAGGTGGGCTCCTGCTGATGCTCCGTGCGTGTATCCAAACTATGTCGGTCGGACATGAGCATCCCGTCCTTTGGGTTGAGTGGTCACACCCGAATCGACTGTGGGACACCCGCCTCGGCAACATCATCCGCCACCTTCACCGTTTCTGGCTCATCGGCCTCAAGATCCGTCTCCTGGTTCAGGCGCTGGTGGAGGCGCTTCTCGTCGAGGGCATCTTCCCATTTCGCAACAACGACAGTCGCCAGACCGTTGCCGATCAGGTTGGTGAGCGCCCGCGCTTCCGACATGAAGCGATCAATACCAAGGATCAGGGCGATGCTTGCGACCGGGATTGTGCCGACCGAGGCAAGTGTCGCGGCCAACACAATGAAGCCGGATCCAGTGACACCGGCCGCTCCCTTTGAGGTGAGCAGGAGAATCAGGATGATTCCCAGTTCCTGCGACAGGGTCAGGTCGGTGTTGGTTGCCTGGGCGAGGAACACCGCCGCCATCGTCAGATAGATGCACGTGCCATCGAGATTGAAGGAGTATCCGGTGGGAATCACGAGCCCGACCACAGAGCTCTCGCAGCCCAGGTTCTCCATCTTGGCGATCATGCGGGGCAGCACCGATTCCGACGATGAGGTACCTAGGACAATCAGCAATTCCTCCTTGATGTACCTAATGAACTTGAAGATGGAGAACCCGCACAGCGCCGCGATGCCGCCCAGCACGCCAAAGATGAACAGCAGGCAGGTGGTATAAAAGGCGAGCATGAAATTGCCGAGCGACAGCAGGGTTCCCACGCCGTATTTGCCGATCGTGAAGGCCATTGCACCGAATGCGCCAATCGGTGCCAGCTTCATGATCAAGCCGACGATGCGAAAGAAGATGTGACCGACGATGTCGATGAAGCGAAGCACTGGCTCGCCATGCGAGCCCAATGCCTGCAAGCCGAAGGCGAACAGGATCGCGAAGAATAGCACCTGGAGGATTTCACCGGCCGCAAAGGCGCCAACAACCGTCGATGGGATGATCTCCATCAGGAACCCGATGGTACTCTGGTCTTTGGCCTTCGTGGTGTAGGTCGCGATTGACGAGGTGTCGACGCGGGAGAGATCGACATTCATGCCGACGCCCGGCTGCCACAGGTTGACCACGATCAATCCGATCACGAGAGCGAGTGTTGTCACGACCTCGAAATAGATGAGAGCCTTCAGGCCGACCCGACCGACCTTCTTCATGTCCTTCATGCTCGCGATGCCATGCACGACCGTGAAGAAGATGATCGGGGCAATGAGCATCTTGATCATCTTGATGAAGGCGTCGCCCAAGGGCTTCATCGCTTCGCCGAGGGAGGGATAGAAGTGGCCCAAGAGGACACCCAGCAGAATCGCCGTGAGTACTTGGACGTAGAGGTGCTGATACCACCGGCCTTGGTGGTGGGATCCCAGAACCGCCGTTGTCGGGGTTACCGTTGCCATGTCGTGTCCTCCATCAAAGTGATCCGATCAGCCAGTCTGCGCCGCTGATCCAGCCGCCACTGCCGTCAGTGCGGTCATGTTCACGATTCCCCTCACCGTTGCCGTGGGGGTGAGGATATGGACTGGCTTGGCGGCACCGAGCAGGATCGGCCCGACGCTGATCCCCTGCCCAGCGACAATCTTGAGGGCATTGAAGGTGGCGTTTGCTGCATCCAGGTTCGGCATGATCAGGAGGTTGGCCTCGGCCGAAAGCCGCGCATCCGGGAAGATGCGGTTGAGCAGCGGCCTGCTGAGCGCCGCATCGGCATGCATCTCGCCTTCTACTTCGAGATCTGGGGCGCGGCGATTGATCAGTTCGAGCGCGTCCCGCATCTTGCGTGCCGACGGATCGTTGGCGGTCCCGAAGTTAGAGTGCGACACGAGGGCGACGCGCGGTGTCTGGCCAAAGCGCCTCAGCTCGGCCGCGGCCAGAATAGCCATATCGGCGATCTCCTCGGCTGTCGGGTCGAGGTGGATGTAGGGATCGCATATGAACAGTGTATGCCGCGGTAACTGGAGCAGGCTCATCGCGGCGAAGCTATGGGCGCCCTCCGCCAGTCCGATCACCTCCTCAACGTAGCGCAGATGCTGGGCGTAGGCTCCGACCGTCCCGCACAGGAGCCCGTCCGCCTTGCCGCCGCAGAGTAGCATCGCTCCAATGAGGGTGCTGTTGCGTCGCATCTCGGCCGCCGCGACATCGCGGGACAGACCGAGCCGCTTGCGTCGCTGATAATAGGACTCTGCGGCGTCAGCCACAGCGTCATGATCGTCGAAGCTGGCGATCTCGATGTCGCGGCCGGGTTGCAGGCGAAGGCCCAGTGCTGAGATTTTCCGGGCGATCAGGTCCGGCCGACCCACCAGGATTGGCGTTGCAAGGCTCTCGTCAACTACCACTTGGGCGGCGCGAAGGACACGGTCGTCCTCGCCTTCCGCGTATACAATGCGCTTGCGGCCGGACTCGGCGGCCGCCGCAAAGACCGGCTGCATCACCGTTCCGGAGGTGTAGACAAACCGCTGGAGGGACCGCCGATACTCCTCGAGGTCCGGCAGCGGCCGGGTCGCAATGCCGCTCTCCATCGCCGCCTGGGCGACGGCCGGCGCGACCTTCGTGATCAGCCGTGGGTCGAACGGGCGCGGGATGAGATAATCAGGGCCGAAGCTGATGTCCTGCGTGCCGTAAGCCGCTGTCACGACGTCGGACTGCTCGGCCTGCGCGAGCTCGGCGATCGCCCGGACTGCTGCGAGCTTCATCTCCTCATTGATGGTACTGGCGCCCACGTCGAGGGCGCCACGGAAGATGAAAGGGAAGCAGAGAACGTTGTTGACCTGGTTGGGATAGTCTGAGCGCCCGGTCGCGATGATGGCATCGGGCCGGACCTCTTTCGCAAGCTCCGGCCGGATCTCCGGGTCGGGATTGGCGAGGGCCAGGATCAGCGGCCTCTCCGCCATAGCCTTCACCATCTCGGGCTTGAGAACACCAGCAGCCGAGAGACCAAGGAAAATGTCGGCACCCTCGACGATCTCGCCGAGGGTCCGAGCCGAGGTCGAACGGGCATATTGCGCCTTCTGCTCATCCATGGCCTCGGTGCGACCTTGGTACACGACCCCCTTGGAGTCGGTGATGAGGATGTTCTCCTTGCGAACGCCGAGGCCAACCAGGATGTTGAGACACGCGATCGCCGCCGCGCCGGCTCCTGAGCAGACGAGCTTGACGTCCTCGATGCGCTTGCCGACCACCTGCAGGCCGTTGAGGACGGCCGCTGCAGCGACGATCGCTGTCCCATGCTGATCGTCGTGGAAGACCGGGATCTTCATGCGCTCGCGCAGCTTCGTCTCGATCACGAAGCATTCCGGCGCTTTGATGTCCTCGAGGTTGATGCCGCCGAAGGTCGGCTCAAGCGAGGCGATGATGTCGATGAGCTTGTCCGGGTCGGTCTCGTCGATCTCGATATCGAACACATCGATGCCAGCAAACTTGCGGAACAGGCAGCCCTTGCCTTCCATGACGGGCTTGCCGGCCAGCGCCCCAATATTGCCCAAGCCCAGCACGGCCGTGCCATTGGAGATCACGGCGACCAGGTTCCCGCGCGATGTCAGGTTCGCGGCCTCGAGCGGATCATCCTTGATCGCCAGGCACGCGGCGGCCACGCCAGGAGAGTAGGCCAGTGCGAGGTCGCGCTGCGTGGTCATGTCCTTGGTCGGTAGAACCGTGATCTTCCCAGGAGTCGGGAAACGATGATAGTCGAGCGCTGCCTTAACGAGGAGCTCGTCAGCGTTCGGCTCCGCTTGACTAACCTCGCCACCTGCTGCCTTGAAGTTTACTTTCTGGTTCATGATCGCCTCTCTAAGTGCGAGATATCAAGGGGGTGGTTGCGGTTTCAGGTCCGGAGGCCGCATCGGGCCGCCCTCGGCAGGCTAGCCCTTTGGACGTGCTCCAGCGCCCATGTCGGCTGCTGTGCGCGCGGCGCCACCGACCTCCTGCATCTGGGTCTTCACTCGCTCGAACTGCTGTTGAAGAAACGTCTGCTGCAGAGCGGCCATCTCCTGCGGATCCTTGGCGCGCACAAGTTGCTGGGCAAAATCGAAGGTGGCATTGATGTTGGCCTCAGCCGCAGCCAGCACATTCCGGTTCATATCACGTGCGCCTGCCTGCGCCGCCTGCACGGAGGACTCGACCTTCTCCTGAAGGTTCGCGGCCTGCTGCAGGTACTGGTCTACCGCCTGCTTAGCTTGGGCGAGGGTGGTCTCAGCCGCCTGTCTCACTTGTTCAGGCACGCCGGCGGCATTGGTGTTTCCCGTCGTTGAACCCTGTTTTCCGGCCATGACTATCTCCTTCCGTTGGCATGTCGTTCTGTGTGCGTCCCCACGTTGGCTCAGTGCGCCTTCTTTGGCTCCTTCTTGGGCATGTAGAGGTCCGTGATCGTGCCCTCGAAGGCTTCGGCTGCCATTCCGATCGTTTCCGAGAGGGTCGGGTGCGGGTGAATGGTCAGCCCGATGTCCTGCGCATCCGCCCCCATCTCGATGGCAAGCGCCGCCTCGGCGATCAGGTCACCCGCGGATGGTCCGACGATGCTGCAGCCAATGATCCGGTCTGTGGCTTCGTCGAACAGAACCTTAGTGAGACCCTCGTCGCGTCCAAGTGACAGCGAGCGGCCGCTCGCGGCCCAAGGGAACACACCTTTGCCGTATTTGACCCCCTTCGCCTTGGCCTCGTTCTCGGTCAGCCCGACCCAGGCCACTTCCGGATCGGTGTAGGCGACCGACGGGATCACCTTGGCGTCGAAGAACACGTTCTTGCCGGCTGCCGTCTCGGCCGCAACCTTGCCCTCGTGCACGGCCTTGTGGGCCAGCATCGGCTGGCCGACGATATCGCCGATGGCGAAGATGTGCGGAACGTTGGTGCGCATCTGCCGGTCCACAGGGATGAAGCCGTGTGCGTCCACCGCAATGCCGGCATTCTCTGCTCCGATCAGCTTGCCGTTCGGCTTGCGGCCGACCGCCACGAGGATCTTATCGAAAGTGTCCGTGGCCGGGGCGCTGCCGCCCTCGAAATGCACAGTCAGTCCCTGCCCGTTGGCATCGACTTTGATGACCTTGGCCTTGAGATGGATGGCCTCATACTGCTTCGAGATCCGCTTCATCAGCGGCGTGGCGATGTCCTTGTCGGCTCCTGGAATGATCTGGTCCATCAGTTCGACGACCGTCACCTTGGCGCCGAGCGCGTGATAGACGGTCGCCATTTCCAGGCCAATGATGCCGCCGCCGATGACCAGGAGCCGCTGCGGGACACCGTCCAGCTCGAGCGCTCCCGTGGAGTCGATCACGCGTGGATCATCATGCGGGATGAAGGGGAGTGTCACCGGCTCCGATCCGGCCGCGATGATCGCCTGATCGAAGCTCACAATCATTGTTGACCCCTCCTCCGACCTGACCTCCAACTGGTTCGTGGACAAGAACCGCCCGACGCCTGGCACTACCGTCACCTTGCGCTGTTTGGCGAGACCGGCCAGGCCTCCCGTGAGCCGCTTCACGACCCCATCCTTCCAGCCACGCAGCTTCTCGATGTCGATAGAAGGTTCAGCAAAGCTGATCCCGTGAGCACCCATGCTCCTTGTCTCGTCAATGACCTTGGCGGCGTGCAGGAGTGCCTTGGAGGGAATGCAGCCTACGTTCAGGCAGACGCCTCCAAGGCTCGGCCATCGGTCCACCAGTACGACGTTCTTGCCCAGATCCGCAGCCCGGAAGGCAGCGGTATAGCCGCCCGGCCCTGCCCCGAGCACCAGCACCTCGGCATGGAAGTCTCCTGCCGCTGCGACCGGTGGCTTTGGAGCGGGCGCGGGAGCCCGATGCCCGTCCCCTTTCGGTCCAGCCCGGGCCTCAAGCGCTGATGATCCGTAGCCTGCCTGACCTTGCCCGGGGGCATGATCGGCGAGCGGTACAGCAGCGGCACCTGCATTGGCCTCGATAATGGCGATCACGTCGTCCTGGGAGACGCGGTCCCCCACTTTGACCTTGACCTCTCTGATAGTGCCGCTCTGAGCCGCAGGCAACTCCATCGTCGCCTTGTCGGACTCCAGTGTGATCAAAGGATCGTCCAGCTTGATGGTGGCTCCCGGCTGCACATGGACTTCGATGATCGGCACGTTCGTGTAGTCGCCGATGTTAGGGATCCTGACCTCGATTGCCTCATACACCCCGCTGGGACTGCCGTAGCCGGCTTGGCTTGGGCCGGGGGAAGGAGCAGCCTCTTCCTTGATCCGCTCCTTGGGCGGAGTGGCGGGTGCTCCCTCCGCGTCCAGAGTGACGATCAGATCGCCTTGCGAGACCCGGTCGCCCGTCTTCACCCTGACCTCGCGGACAGTGCCCGCTGCCGTGGCCGGAATGTCCATGGTCGCCTTGTCGGATTCCAACGTGATCAGGGTGTCATCGATGTTGATCTTGCTGCCGGGGTGAACATGCACCTCGATGACCGGGACGTCTTTGAAGTCACCGATGTCAGGCAGGTGGATCTCGGTCATCGTGCTCATCACATTGTCTCCCAGGCGCGGGTCGGGTCAGAGAACCAAGCGGCGAACATCCTCCAGCACATGGGCGAGATGGCGTGTGAACCGGGCCGCCAGGGCTCCATCAATCACCCGGTGGTCGTACGACACCGAGAGCGGCAGCATCAGCCGCGGCTGGAAGGTCTCGCCATCCCAGACCGGCGCCATCCGGGAGCGGACAACCCCCAGGATCGCAACCTCGGGCGCGTTGACGAGCGGCGTGAAGGCCGTGCCGCCGATGCCTCCAAGGCTCGAGATCGTGAAGGAGGCCCCCTGCATGTCAGCTGCCCCGAGCTTGCCATCGCGAGCCTTCTTCGACACTGCGCCAAGTTCCTGGCTGATGTCGCCAATGCCCTTGCGATCAACATCGCGGATTATCGGCACGACCAACCCTTCCGGTGTGTCGACCGCCACCCCAACATGATAGTACTGCTTGAGGATCAGGGCGTCCTTCTTGGGGCTCAGCGAGGCATTAAACTCCGGGAACTCCTTAAGCGCCGACACGGAGGCTTTCATCAGGAAAGCGAGCAGCGTAACGCGATAGCCCTTGTCCTTGGCGGCAGCATCGAGCTCCTTACGGTAGACGTCCGTCTCGGTGATGTCGGCCTCGTCCTGATGCGTGACAAGCGGCACGTTGAGCCAGGCGCGATGAAGGTGCGGGCCCGAGATCTTCTTGATGCGCGGCAGCGGGCGCGTCTCGATCGGACCGAACTTGGAGAAGTCGACCGCTGGGATTTCGGGGATACCCATCCCGCTCACCGGAGCAGGCGCCGAGACCGGCGCGGCCGGGCCTCGGAGGATAGCCTTCACATCGTCCTTGGTGATCCGGCCCTTCTCGCCGGTCCCGCGGATGGTTCCAAGATCGATCTCGAGCTCACGCGCCAGGCGCCGCACACTCGGACTGGCATGCACCTGCCCGAAGTCCGCCTGGACTCCTGGACCGTTCGGCTTCGCGGGGGCTGTAGCCGGCGGCGATGGCGCACGGTCGGGCGGGGTGGTTGGCTCCTGCTGCTCGATCAGCGACGGTGGCTCGGGTACCGTGGCGTCGCCATCCTTCAGCAGCACTATGGGATGGCCCTCGCTAACCTTGTCCCCCAGCTTGATCAGCAGTTTCTCGACGACCCCGGCGGAGGGCGCCGGCACCTCCATGGTGGCTTTGTCGGACTCAAGTGAGATGAGAGGATCATCCATGTTGACAGGATCCCCCTCTTTGACGTGCACCTCGACGATCGGCACATCCTTGTAGTCGCCAATGTCAGGGATCTTCACCTCGGTTGTCACGGCGTTCCTCCTCCGATCAGACGACCTCGTTGGGCGGGTCGCCATTTCGATGACTTCTCTACGCGATGCTCAGACTGTCCAGGGTGCGGACTTCTCCGTGTTGATGCCGTACCGGGCGAGGGCCTCAGCCACGACGGCGGGCTTCACCGTTCCCTCGTCGGCAAGGGTTTTGAGCGCCGCCACTGCGATCCAGCGGCGGTCGACCTCGAAGAAATCGCGCAGGCGCTTGCGATAATCGGAGCGGCCGAACCCATCTGTGCCGAGCACGCGGTAGCGGCGCGGCACGAACGGCCGGATCTGGTTGGCAAAGGCGCGCATGTAGTCGGTCGCAGCAACGACTGGCCCCTCATGGCCCTCGAGACAGGTTTCGACATGGGACTTGCGCGCCTCTTCTGTCGGATGAAGCAAGTTCCAACGCTCGACCGTCATCGCCTCGCGGGCGAGTTCCGTAAAGCTCGGGCAACTCCACACATCTGCTGAGACGTTGAAGTCTTGAGCGAGCAAATCAGCGGCTGCAATCACCTCGCGCAGGATCGTGCCGCTGCCGAGGAGTTGCACCCGCGGGGCTTTCTTTGGCCCCTGCCCTTCCCGGAACAGGTACATGCCTTTCAGGATGCCGCCTTGAGCATCCTCAGGCATGGCGGGATGCTCGTAGTTCTCGTTCATCACCGTCAGGTAATAGAAGACGTCCTCCTGTTCGGCATACATCCGGCGCAGGCCGTCCTGGACAATGACGGCAACCTCATACGAGAAGGTCGGGTCATAGGAAACACAGTTGGGAATCGTGGCCGAGAACAGATGGCTGTGGCCATCCTCGTGCTGCAGGCCTTCTCCGTTCAGCGTGGTGCGTCCCGCCGTGCCACCGATCAGAAAGCCCCGTGCCCTAAGATCGCCGGCCGCCCAGGCGAGATCACCGACCCGTTGGAAGCCGAACATGGAGTAGTAGACGTAGAACGGGATCATCGGCGTGTTCGACGTGGAATATGCCGTCGCAGCTGCGATCCAGGACGACATGGCGCCAGCCTCATTGATGCCCTCCTGGAGCATCTGGCCGGACCGGTCCTCCTTGTAGAACATGAGCTGGTTGGCGTCCTCAGGCCGGTAGAGCTGGCCCACCTGGGAGAAGATGCCGAACTGGCGGAACATCCCTTCCATGCCGAAGGTGCGGCTCTCGTCCGGCACAATCGGTACCACGTGCTTGCCGATAGTCTTGTCGCGCAGCAGCGTGTTGAGGACGCGCACGAACGCCATCGTGGTTGAGATCTCGCGTCCATCCGTCGCCTTGAGCTGCGCCTCGAAGGCGGAGAGCGGGGGCACGTTCAAAGAATCGGATTTGCGCCGGCGCGACGGCAGATAGCCGCCGAGCGCCTCCCGGCGGGCTCGCAGATACTGCATCTCCGGGCTGTCTTCGGCAAAGCGGATAAAGGGAATGTCCCTGAGTTGCTGGTCTGTGAGATTGATCTGAAAACGGTCGCGGAACTGGCGCAGCACCGCCTCGCCCATCTTCTTCTGCTGATGGGTGATATTCTGGCCCTCGCCAGCTTCGCCCATGCCATAGCCCTTGACAGTCTTGGCCAAGATGAGCGTGGGCTGGCCCTTGTGCTTGACGGCGGCCGCGTAGGCTGCATAGACCTTGCTCGGGTCATGCCCGCCGCGGGTGAGCTTCCAGATCTCGTCGTCCGACATGTTGGCGACCAGCGCCAAGGTTTCCGGATAGCGACCAAAAAAATGCTCGCGGATATAGGCGCCGTCCTTAGACTTGAAGTCTTGGTACTCGCCGTCGACACATTCCTCCATCAGCTTCACAAGCAGACCGCTCGTGTCCTTAGCAAACAGCGCATCCCAGCCCGAGCCCCACAGCACCTTGAGGACGTTCCAGCCGGCGCCCCGGAAGTTAGCCTCGAGTTCCTGGACGATCTTACCGTTGCCCCGCACCGGTCCGTCGAGGCGCTGCAGGTTGCAGTTGATGACGAAGATGAGGTTATCGAGTTTCTCGCGTCCGGCGAGCGAGATCGCGCCGAGGCTTTCCGGCTCATCCATCTCACCGTCACCCATGAAGGCCCAGACCTTGCGTTCCTCGGTTTGAGCCAAGCCGCGGAAGTGCAGGTACTTGAGAAAGCGGGCCTGGTAGATCGCCATGAGGGGCCCCAACCCCATTGAAACAGTCGGGAACTGCCAGAAGTCAGGCATCAGCCACGGGTGCGGATACGACGACAGGCCCTTGCCGTCGACCTCCTGACGGAAGCTGAGGAGTTGCTCCTCCGTAAGACGGCCCTCGAGGAAGGCACGAGCATAGATGCCCGGTGAGGAGTGCCCTTGGATGTAGACGAGATCACCGCCATGTTCATCGGAGGCCGCCCGCCAGAAATGCATAAAGCCGGTGTCGTAGAGGGTTGCAGCCGACTGGAAGCTGGCAATGTGGCCTCCGAGTTCGGACGATTCCTTGTTGGCCTTGAGCACGATGGCGAGAGCGTTCCAGCGGATGGCCGACCGGATCCGGTGCTCGATGGCCCTGTCACCGAGATGGGGCTCCTGCCGCTCGACAGGAATTGTATTTACGTAGGGGGTCGTTGCCGAGTACGGGACTGGAGCGCCCTTGCGGCGGGCTCCGTCTATGACTTGTTCCAAGAGGAAGTGGACTCTGTCGGGGCCATCGACCTCCAGAACACCATTCAACGAGTCGAGCCATTCTCTGGTCTCGACCGGATCAAGGTCGCGACTGCGGTCCACCGTCACCTCCCAGGCGCCTCCCGTCAGACGCGGGGGCGCTGATTACTTAGACGCGGGTACGCTGATTACTTGGATTCGGCCGAACAGCTGTGTTGACTTAATTTAGGTTAGATGATCAACGTGAACTCAGCAGTACCGTATTCGGTTCCGGTTGCGAAAATCCAAGGCAATGGGGTCTCTTGTAGGTCATCAAAACTGACCTGAACAAGTTCAGGTTATAGACATTGCAGGTGTTGAGTAGAGCCAGTCGATAGTATTCCCGACCAGGGCAAGCTGAGCCATATGCCGAAAGCCAGCCGTGCTGAACAGGCCGTCGGACACCCAGTTCATGCGATTGGTTCACAATATCGCTTCACAATCTGGAGTGTTTAGGAAAGACTGTGTTCCAGTAATGCGGGATATCTTGAACCGGCACCGCCTCATCAAAAGCGAGGAAGGTTCCCATGCTTCGATTCGCTGCGAAAATCTTCGCGATGCTTCTGGTGGTGTATGCGGTCCATCGGCCCGCTTCGGCCGTAGAGCCGCATTGGCCCCCGTCACTGACGATCGGCACAGCCTCCCCTGGAGGGACGTACTATGCCTATGGCGAAGGGCTGGCGCGCATCCTGACCCGCGCCCTAAACCTTCCAGTAACGGCCCGGGCAACTGAAGGACCAGGGCAGAACATCGTCTTACTGGAGGCTGGCGAGATCCAGATCGGGTTTGTTACACTTGGTGTCGCTCTGCAGGGCTGGAACGGATCAGCTCCTTGGACCGGAGGCAAACAGCTGAGAACGATGCGTGCTCTGTTCCCCATGTACGACACGCCATTCCAGTTCATGGTCCGCGAGGAGTCCGGCATCCGCTCAGTGGGCGAACTCAACGGCAAGCGCGTCGGCATTGGCCCGCAGGGTGGTACATCGGGAGCCTACATTCCCGAATTCTTCAAGGTTTTGAAAGTTGACGCCTCACTTGCTCATGGCGACTGGGCCGACTTGGCGAACCAGGTACAGGCTGGAAGTCTCGATGCCCTCGCAGTCGCAGCGGGCGTTCCATTTCCTTCGTTTATTGATCTCGAACAAAAGGGAAAGGTCCGTTACGTTCCACTTACTGTGCAACAGATCCTCGATCTGCGTCTCTCCATGCCGGAACTTGGGGCTTCTGTGGTTGGAGCAGGTGCCTACCCGTCCCTGAGGAGCAACTACGGGACGGTCGGGCTTTACAACTTCGCGGTCGCTCATCGTGATGTTCCCGCGGATCTCGCTTACGCAATCCTTGAGGCGGTCTTCGCGAACCATGACGAGCTGGTCCAGGTCCACTCAGCCGCGGCCGAGACGGTACCGGGGAACTTCACCCGCAATACCTTTCTGCCGTTTCACGACGGAGCAAGCCGCTGGTATCAGAACAAAGGTGTTCTCGGCGTCATTCGAGGTGATTGAGCAGATTCGTGAGGAAGTGAAAGTGTCCTATGCGTCAAGTGATAGCGCAAAGTCGTGTTCTATCGACTAACTTGACGCTGCTCTGTCCATCTCGAGAAAGATCCCATGACAGGGCCTACAGCCTGCTATCGGATTCTTCTTCGTTGACTCAGAGCAACTTTTGCGAAAGCTCTTCCTGAGTAGTCCGCATTCTTCAATATCGGTCAGTCCCCAGCTGCTCAAGATATTCTACCCGCCACCAATCCCCTCAGTCACCTTGCCCGTGCCTCCGCAGGTGGCGCAGGGCGCGGAGCCGATTTGGCCAGAGCCCTTGCAGTCGGGGCAGACATCCTCACCCGTCCCCGGCGTACCGGGTTCAGCCACATCTCCGGGGCTCAGTTTTGGCTTATCTTGCGTGGCCGGCTGATCCTGAGGTTTTGCCATGGCAGTGCCCGCATTTTCTCTGAACTCTCGGACTAACGCGGCAATGTTGCGCGAGTTCATTGAGTAACCGCTCGTCAGGAGCGGTGGAAACAAGGCAGCTCTGTTGCGCTCACATGATAAGACACAATGGCATCGGCGCACATGAACCTGTCCAGTACGTTGGTGCGTTGTCTCATGACCGTGCACTCGCGCAGCTGACGCAAGAGATAACATCGCTTGGAAAGTCACCTCACTTGGCTTCCGTGGACAGTTTCTGCTGGGTCGCGGAGCAGGACTGGGCGCCTCATGGCGAAGACTGGCCAAAAGAGACGCAAGGACACTTTGGAGGAAGCTCATGGCCGGCGAGGACAGTCACAAGACGCAAGCGCAGGTAAGCGGGAACATGCCGGGACCCGACGTAATGCTGGGTGTTTGGGCCTCATGGATGGACCAGATGTCCGCCCCAGCAAAGGCTCTGGCTGATCCAGGCACGGCGTGGTGGCAGATGACAACCGACAACCCCGCTTCGGGCCTGATCGCCGGAGGTGTCGATCAACTCCAGAGGAACCTGTCACAGGATCCCACACTGCGCTCCATCGACCAGATGTGGAACGCCAATCCTCTGCGCGAGGTCGTGCCCGTCGACTGGGCCGAGATCGCCCGGGCGTTGCGCATCGTCTGGCTGCGCTCGCTGAGTAAGCCCAGCACAGCCTTGGCGGTAGTGGACCTCAACCATGATGTTTGGCGTTCCGCGCTTGACGTGTGGCAGGAGACAGGGCGGCGATGGTTGGGTCTTGCGGGCGCGTCCTCTGTGAAAGGCCCCTCGTCTACCGCACCAGACAAGCGGTTCGCCGCCCCTGAGTGGCACACGAACCCCGTTTATCGCACCCTCCAACAGATTTATCTGCTCGCGTCGGACTGGCTCCTGCAGCAGGGCGACGTGGAGGGCATGGACGAGGCCGAGCAGCAGCGCATCAGCTTCCATCTGCGACAGTTCGTGGACGCCATGAGCCCCACGCTGATGCTGTTGTCGAACCCCGCCGCTCTGCAAAGGGCTGCCGAGACAGGCGGAACGAGTGTTGCGGCTGGCGCCGCCAACCTGATGGCTGATCTCAACGCCGGGCGCCTCAGCATGGTCGACATGGAAGCCTTCGCTCCAGGGCGCAATCTTGCTCTTACCCCCGGAAAGGTGGTCCACCGCAATCGCCTGATGGAGCTGATCCAGTACGCGCCGACAACTACGAAGGCCCACAAGACGCCGCTGCTGATCCTGCCGCCCTGGATCAACAAGTACTACATCCTCGACCTGCAGCCGAAGAACAGTCTGGTGCGCTACCTGGTTGAGCAAGGGTTCACGGTCTTCCTCATCTCCTGGAAGAACCCGGACGCGTCCATGGATGAGATCGGCATCGAGGACTACATGGATCTCGGTCCCCTCGAGGCCAGTGACGTCGTGCGCGAGATCACCGGCAGCCCCACGTTGAACGCCATGGGCTATTGCATCGGTGGAACGCTGCTGACGATGACGTTGGCTGTCCTCGCGGCCAAGGGTGACAAGCGGTTTAACTCTGCCAGCTTCATGGTCTCCCTGCAGGATTTCTCACGCGTGGGCGACACTGCCGTCTTCATGGACGAGCCGGGGATCGACCTGATCGAACAGCAAATGATGGAGCGCGGCTATCTCGACAGCCGTGAGATGTCGAACATGTTCAACCTGCTGCGCTCGAACGACCTGATCTGGGCTAACGTGGTCAACAACTACCTGATGGGCAGCAAGCCACCGGCGTTTGACCTTCTGTACTGGAACAGCGACGGCACCCGGATGGCTCGCGCCGCCCACAGCTGGTATCTGCGCAACACTTACGTTGAGAACAATCTGATCGAGCCCGGCAAGATCACACTCAAGGGCGAGGCGCTTGATCTCGGCCGTATTCGTCAGGACACCTATGCTGTGGGTGCGGAGAAAGACCACATCGTGCCCTGGGACGCAGCCTGGCGCATCACGCAGCTGTTCGGCGGGAMCGTGAGGTTCGTGCGCGCCTCCAGCGGCCACATTGCCGGGATCATCAACCCGCCGAGCGGTAAGGGTGCCTACTGGACCCGGGAGACTGGAGACGGGGCGGTGAGCAGCCCGGTGCAGTGGCTGCAGAGTGCCAGCCGCCATGAGGGGAGCTGGTGGCCGGACTGGACGGCATGGCTTTCTGCCCGCTCGGGCCGAAAGAGCGCACCACCAACCATGGGCAGCGCGAAGTATCCACCCCTGCTGGATGCGCCCGGCACCTATGTGATGGAAAAGTAGAATGGCCGAGGCCAATCCGAGGACAAATCGCGCAGCGTAGCCCGGTTTGGTCGACCTCAGTAGCGATATACGCGACCACCGTTCGGCAGCCCATCTGTTGATGCTGGAGCAGGATGTCAGATGAAGATCACCATGGATGTTGAGTGCACGCCTGAGGAGGCCCGAGCCTTCCTGGGGCTGCCGGACGTGAAGCCGATGCAAGAGCAACTCATGCGAGAGGTGCAGGACCACATGACCGCGAACATCCGGGCTATGGAGCCGGAAGCCATGCTGAGAACCTGGCTGCCGGCGACCCTGAAAGGGTTTGAGCAGATGCAGGAGATCTTTATGTCGCAAATGACTGGGACAAAGCGAGAGTAAGTGGAATAGGATTGCTCGGCTGCTGACAATCGGCCCCTTTATTGGCTGAGGATCTCGTTAGAGGACGAAACCGAGATCCCGCTTGCAACGGTCCGGTCAAGATGGGTGCTTGGCATGGGGACGATCATGGCCCGGTCTAAGGCCGAACTGCTTCCATAATGCGGAGGTCTAAAGCGATCAGAGATAGTCCCTAAGCGCGGCCGGTAAAAGTTCGCTGTCGGATCAAAAGCGGCCACATCCGATTTTTCAACCTGAGGCCTACCATTGAGATGGCGTGGTGACCTAAACCTTGCTCTGATTGCTAAACCGGGAGCCGGCGGTCTGACTAAGCTATCGATAAAAGCGCTTGGAAGCTATGGGAGCACAACGACCGAGATCCCGTCGAAATCCACCCTTAGAGGATTCTCAGGAGCGCTTGACCTCGGCGCGTGGTACCTCGGTGGTACTAAGCCCCGTCGCAGCGCAGCCGATATATGCGCTAAGTCACTGGGAAGATTGGTGAGCGCGCTGGACCAGCGGCCGGATCGTCAACGAGGGCACGAACAGGCTTTATCTGGGCAGCACCTTTGACTGTGGTTCGTGTCGCCTGAAGGAGCGCTGCTGCCCGAACACGCCAGCCCGCAGGATCACGCGCAGTATCTATGAGCATGCCCGGGAGGTCGCGCGCTCCTTGAGGGGAACGCCGGCCTTCGAGCGGTTGCGCCAAGGTCGCAAGCGCATCGAGATGCTGTTTGCGCATCTCAAGCGCATCCTCAAGATGGGACGTCTGCGGTTACGCGGTCCGTGCGGGGCTCAAGACGAGTTCCTGCTGGCGGCAACGGCTCAGAACCTGCGAAAGCTCGCCAAACTGGTCACTTCACCAGGGCCCCATATGACCCAAGGAGCCTGAGAAGGCCCAAAGGATACACCTCGCCACAATCCTAACCTCAACAAGGCAAGCTGCATCGCTGTCTCAGCCCGTTTGGATACCGACTTTTTCAACGAAATCTGCCAGAAGCGGACATTCATGGGCCGGTCGTAAGCGGGCCTTCGTGCCGGCCGCATAGTCATCAGCCGTCTAGGCCCGCATTCACTTATTGCAGAAGTTGAACATAGACCTCGAGCAATAGCCCTACGCTTTTTCGAGCGCATGGCTTAGGATCGCCGCATGGGCCTATTGACCTTCAGCATCAACGTCACCCTGGACGGCTGCGTCGACCATCAGGTGGGAATCGCTGACGACGAGACGCACGCGTTCTTCACCCGCCTTATGGACGAGGGCGGGGCGATGCT
>NZ_JBFUMH010000112.1:0-17795 GCF_054049475.1 Microvirga sp. P5_D2
GGTTCTGGCCGAGGACCTCGATGGTGCCCGCGCGCTTGGGGACGAGGCCGAGAATGGCCCGGGTGAGCACCGACTTGCCCTGCCCCGAGGCACCGACGAAGCCGAGGATCTCGCCGCGATAGACGTCGAGATCGAGGCCCTTGAGAATGGTCTTGTCCCCGAAGCCGACCTCGACGCCGCGCACGCTGATGATCACTTCGCGGTCTTTGGTGGGGTCGGGATGGCGTCTTTCGAGCATCGCGTCAGTACCTGATGGCCGCAAAGAACATAGCGAAGAGGCCGTCGAGGACGATGACCATGAAGATGGCCTTCACCACCGAGGAGGTCACGTGACGGCCGAGCGACTCGGCGGAACCTTCCACCGCAAGCCCTTCCAGGGTAGCGATGATGCCGATGATCATGGCCATGAAAGGCGCCTTGATGAGGCCGACCATGAAGGTGTTGAAGCCGATCGAAGCCCTCAGACGGGTCAGGAACACGTCCGGGCTGATGTCGCCGTAGATCCAAGCCGTGACGCCGCCGCCCATCAGCGCGGCGATGGAGGCGATGAAGGCCAGGAGCGGCAGGCCGATGATGAGCGCCAGGATGCGCGGCAGGATCAGCACCTCGATGGGATCGAGCCCCATGACCCGCAGCGCATCGATCTCCTCGCGCATCTTCATGGAACCGATTTCGGCGGTGAAGGCCGAGCCGGAACGGCCCGCCACCATGATGGAGGTGAGGAGCACGCCGAGTTCGCGCATGACCAGGATGCCGATGAGATCGACCACGAAGGGCGTGGCGCCGAATTTGATCAGCTGGAAAATGCCCTGCTGGGCGACGATGGCGCCGACCAGGAACGAGATGAGCACGATGATCGGAACGCCGCGATAGGCGATCTGCTCGAGCTGGTTGATGACCGCCGTGCCCCGGAAACGCCGGGGGTTGAGGATGACCCGGATGAATGCCGCGACCAGCTCCCCCAGGAATGCCACGCCACGCACGAGGTCCTGGCCCGCCTCGGAGACGGTCTTGCCCACATCGACGAGGAAATCCACGAATCGGGATTGCCTGGGCTTGGACTGGTCCTGGAAGCCGCGATAGGCGACCTCGTTGAGGAGGATGTTCTGCTCCGGCGAGGCGTTGACGAAATCGGCCGAGTGGCCGCCTGCCCCCAGCTCGTGCCGGGTGCGGTCGAGAACCCACGCGCCCAAGGTATCGAGCCGCTTTACCCCGCCCAGATCGATGAGCACGTTGCTGCTGTCGGCTTGGGCCGCGATTTCGCCAACCAGCGCTTCGACCCGGCCGGCATGCTCCGCCGTCCAGAGTCCCGCCAGCACGGCGGTGACCTTGTTCCCGGCCCGCTCGATCGTCATCTGCGGCTCTTGAACCAGGGTGCTCTGCGCCACGATCATCCTTCCGGCGTTGATTCCGCTTGGTGATAGCGTGTCGTTACGCCACAAGTCGAGATGAAGTTCAAAGAGAAACCTTCACAATGCGTACACTGACCATCTCCATCGACCGTTTTCCCATCGCAGGAAAGTTCACCATCGCCCGGGGATCGCGCACCGAGGCTGTGGTTGTGACCGCCACCATTACCGAGGGAGCGGCAATCGGCCATGGCGAATGCGTGCCCTACGCCCGCTATGGCGAGACGGTCGAGGGCGTCGCTGCCGCCATCGAGGCGGTGAGGCCGCAGATCGAGGCCGGGCTGACGCGGAAGGCCCTGCAGGGCCTCATGCCGGCGGGAGCCGCCCGTAATGCCGTGGACTGCGCCCTGTGGGATCTCGACGCCAAGCGCTCGGGCATTCGCGCCCATGTGACCGCTGGCCTGACCCGCTGGCCGCCGGTGACGACCGCCTACACGATCAGCCTCGATACGCCCGAGGCCATGGCAGAAGCGGCGACGAAGGCGGCGGCGCGGCCGATCCTCAAGGTGAAGTTCGGGGGGCCTGAGGGTGACATCGAGCGCATCCGCGCCGTGCGGAAGGCGGTTCCGGATGCGACCCTGATCGCCGATGCCAACGAGGGCTGGACGGAGGAGAATATCGAGGCGCATCTCGCCGCCTGCGCGGAGGCGGGCTACGCGCTCGTGGAACAGCCCTTGCCTTCGAAGGCGGACGGTTTTCTTGCTCGGATCGCGCGCCCGGTGCCCATCATGGCCGATGAGAGCGTCCATGACCGTCCGAGCCTCCAGCGGCTCGTCGGGCTCTATGACGTGGTCAACATCAAGCTCGACAAGACGGGCGGCCTCACGGAAGCGCTGGAACTGGCCGACGCGGCAGAGGCGCTCGGCTTCTCGCTCATGATCGGCTGCATGGTCGGCACCTCGCTTGCCATGGCCCCCGCCATGGTGCTGGCACCTCGCTGCCGTTTCGTCGATCTCGACGGCCCGCTCCTATTGGCGCGGGACCGGGAGCCGGGCCTGAAATACGAAGGCAGCCTCGTCTATCCGCCCGAACCGGCCCTGTGGGGCTGAGATCGCAGCATGTGGATCACGATGAGCGTCAGGATGAAGCCCATGGCTCCTAAGGGCGCCATGGCGGCAAAGACGAGACCGCCGGCCTCGCTGTAGATGACGCCACTCGCGATAGTGGATGCAGCCGTCGCGAGCGCGGTCAGGGAGCCGAAGATCCCCTGAGCACGTCCCCGGACGGATTTGGGGGAATGCGCGGACAAAGCCGCCATCGTCCCGATATGCGTCGCGGCGAAGGACAGGCAGTGCATTACCTGAAGCAAGAGCGTCAGTTCCAGCCCCGGATTGAGCGACATTGCCGTAAAGCGGACCACGGCGGCGGCCGAGCCGATCAGGATGAGCCACACGCCTGAGCCGCGCCCGACCGCACGACCGAGGAACAGGAACACGGCGATCTCGGCCATCACGCCGAGCGCCCAGAAATAGCCCACCGCCGCATCGGAGAAGCCGAGCGAGCGCCAGTAGATGCTGCCGAAGGCGTTGAGCGCTCCGTGGCTCCCTTGAGTGAGCGCACCGGCGATCATCAGCACCCACAACACCTTCGGCAGCTTGGACGATGCCGGCTCAGCCTGATCGGTCGAAGCAGCGGCATGCTCGGGCGCTTCGTCGGACACCGCATTCAAGGTAGCCGCCATGGCAAGCAGCGGAATGAGGGTGAGCATGACGATCACGACATTGGGGCCGAAGCCACCCACGAGGTAGCCGGTCGCGATGTTGGTGATGAAAAAAGAGATGGAGCCGCTGCCGCGGATGCGCCCGTAGCTCAGGCCGCTATGGTGCTGCACCGCGTTCGTGGAAACGAGATCATTGCCGGGGATGATGGCGGCCTGTGCAAAGGCCACCAATGCGACGAGCGCGATGATCGCGACATGGTTGTCCAGCAACAGGAAGATGGGAAAGCACAGCAGCTGGCCGAGATGGCTCGCCAGGAGCATGCGCCTTGCTCCGAACGGGCCATCGGCAAGGCTCACGAGCGGCGCCGTGGCAATGATACGCACGATGATCGGGATCGCCACCACGACCCCGATCAGGGACGGCGAGAGACCCTTGCTCTGCAGCCACAGGGGAAAGAACGGCAGATAGACGGCATGGCTCATGAAGCTTGCCGCCTGCAACAGGCATAGCCGCAGCTCGATGGCCTTGGGCGAGGAAATCAAAACGAAGCTTTCTCACATGGCGATGGAATCGCAGCGCACCCTGCTCAATAGCGCCGAGAGGCGGCAGGAGCCAATACCTAGAAGTGCATGGAAGAGGAAAGAGGGTCGAGCGAGGCCCGGGATCACCCAACCGCGTGCGCGGTCTCGATATTGGTGAAGAACTGCCTCGCGCTCTCGCGCCAGGTGAAGGTCTCGGCGTAAGCCCTGCACTTCTCTCGGGAAATGTCGAGCGCTGCCAGGGCCGCCTTCCGCAGGTCGGTGTCGAGAACGCCGCAGCCGGAGGAGCCGATGACATCGAGAGGTCCGGTCACGGGAAAGGCCGCGACGGGGAGCCCAGAGGCAAGAGCTTCCAGCAGCACGATGCCGAAGGTATCGGTCAGACTCGGGAAGACGAAGACATTGGCGGAGGCATAGACCTGCGCCAGATCAGCGCCCGAGCGGGCACCGAGGAAATAGGCCTCCGGGTATTGCCGTTCGAGCTCGGCGCGGGCAGGCCCGTCCCCGACGATCACCTTCGTGCCCGGCAGATCGAGGGAGAGTAAAGCCTCGATGTTCTTCTCCACGGACACGCGGCCGACATAGAGGAAGAGCGGCCTGGGCAGGCCCATGGATTGCTTTCGGCGCGGATGGAACAGGTCCGTATCCACGCCCCGTGTCCAGCGCTGGATGTTCCTGAAGCCCCGCCCGGTGAGTTCACGCTCCAGGGAGGGCGTGCTGACCATCACGGCCTTGGCGTCGCGATGGAAGCGCCTGAGGAACCCGTAGGACCAGGCTTCGGGAACCGGCGCCCGCGCGGCGAGATATTCCGGGAACCGCGTATGATAGCTGGTAGTGAAACCCCTGCTCTCCCGCCGGCAGACATGGCGCGCGGCATGACCGAGGGGGCCTTCGGTCGCGATGTGCACATGGGTGGGATCGACCTTCCCGATCAGCCGCGCCATCTGCCCGGGCATCACCATGGACAGGCGAATTTCCCGATAGCCCGGCATCGGCACCGAGCGAAACTGCTGCGGCGTCAGGAACGTCACCTCGGCTCCGAAAGCGGGTGCCTGTTCGGCCATGTATTCGAGCGAGCGTACGACCCCGTTCACCTGGGGCTTCCAGGCATCGGTCACGATGAGAAGGCGCATTAGGCTACTCGCTGGCCAAGGACATCGCCGGTGACCTCCACCGGGCTCGGTTTGGCCTGAAGCGCCAGCTCCTGCTGGCGAACCTCGCTCCAGCGGATCAACTCGAGCGAGCCGTCCCAGTGCTCGACGACGGCCGTGCAGGATTCCACCCAGTCGCCGGTGTTCACGTAGGCAACCTTGAATGAGTCATGCATGGCGGCATGGTGGATATGGCCGCAGATCACCCCGTCGGCCTGCTGGCGCTCGGCCTCTGCCGCCAGAAGCTCCTCGAACCGGCTGATGAAGTTGACCGCGTTCTTGACCTTCATCTTCGCCCAGGCCGAGAGGGACCAATAGGTTAGGCCCAACCTCCGGCGGATCATGTTGAGATAGGTGTTGATGAAGAGGGCCGCCGTATAGGCCCAGTCTCCCAGAAGCGCGATCCACTTGGCATGCATCATCACGAGGTCGAACTGGTCGCCGTGAATGACGAGGTATCGCTTGCCGTCGGCGGTCTCGTGAATGGCGTGCTCGGCCAGCTCGATGCCGCCGAGATTGATGCCGATATAGTCGCGCAGGAACTCGTCGTGATTGCCGGGCACATAGATGAGGGACGTCCCCTTCCTCACCTTGCGCATCAGCTTCTGGACCACGTCGTTATGGCTCTGCGGCCAGTACCAGCCCGATCTCAGCCGCCAGCCGTCGATGATGTCGCCGACGAGATAGATCGTCTCGGCATCGTAGCGCCTCAGGAATTCGAGCAGCGCGTCGGCCTGGCAGCCCTTGGTGCCGAGATGAAGATCCGACAGAAACAACGTGCGCACACGGACAACATCCAAATCCCTCGGCATCCGGTGTCCTTTCCTCGCGTAGTCGGATTCACCAAAACGGATTCGCGTCTCGTCTCCGTGACAGTTGCTTTGCAATTTTGTGACATACAGCCGAGGTTCCATGCGCTCAGCGCAGACGCGAAAGACGCATAAAGGCTTTCCCTGAACCCGCCATCGTGGTTGTGTGCGGTCCTCTTTTTCCAATGTGAATCGCCTCGTGAAACCGCTTCTGGGGATCTCCCTCAAAATCGTCTCCGCCCTCTTCTTCACGATGATGTCGGCAACCCTGAAGGTCCTGACGGCCCGGTATCCGACCGGGGAGGTCATGTTCTTTCGCGCATCCTTCGCGATGATTCCGCTGTTGCTATGGCTGGGCTGGCGAGGCGATCTCCCGCGCGCGCTGCATACCAAAAACGTCTTCGGACATTTCAAACGCGGCCTCTTCGGCACGGCCTCCATGTTCTTCGGCTTCGCGGCCCTGTTCTACCTGCCGCTCCACGATGCCATCGCCATCGGCTACGCCTCGCCGCTCATGGTCGTCATCCTGGCGGCTATCGTGCTGAAGGAGCAGGTTCGCATCTATCGCTGGTCGGCGGTGGCGATCGGTTTCGTCGGCGTCCTCATCATGCTGTGGCCTTATCTCTCCCTCGGGACGTTCAGCGCGGGCCTGGAGAACGGCCCGACTCTGGGCGCGCTTCTGTGCCTCACCGGAGCCTTCCTCTCGTCGGGCGCCATGATCCAGGTGCGCCGCCTGACCGCGAGCGAGCAGACCGGCGCCATCGTGTTCTACTTCACCATCGTGTCCTCAGGGCTCGCCCTGCTCAGCCTGCCCTTTGGCTGGACCAAGCCGACGGCACCGGACCTCGCCCTCTTCTTGCTCGCGGGCCTGTTCGGCGGCATCGGTCAGATCCTCCTGACCGAATGCTATCGCTGGGCCGACACATCGGTGATCGCGCCGTTCGAATACACGACCATGATCTGGGCCCTGCTGTTCGGCTGGATCGTGTTCAGCGACCTGCCTACCCCCACCGTGGTGACGGGCGCGAGCATCGTCGCGGCAACCGGTCTCTTCATCGCCTGGCGCGAGCACCGGCTGGGCTTGATGCGCAAGCGCGAGCTAGAGGCAGCGCCCCAGAAGGTCGTCTAGATCCGGAAATCCGGACGAGCGGCACCTGGGGTGCTTGACCCGACCTGCCTCTTACCCCACAACCGTTCTGAGAAACGAACGTTCGTTTTGTCGGAACAGAGGCAGCGGGTATGGGCGTCGAAGGCAAAGAGCGGCAGAGAGAACTGGAAACCGGAGCGCAGGTTTTGTCCGGAAACATGGGCAAGACCATCCAGCGGCTGCGCAAGGCCTACAATCTCTCCCTATCCGAGCTTGCCGAGCAATCCGGCGTCGCCAAGTCGATCATCAGCCAGATCGAGCGGAACGAGACCAACCCGACGCTCGCGACCATCTGGCGCCTAAGCCAAGCCCTGGACGTATCCATCGAGCGAGTTCTGGCCTCGGCCGACGAGGAGCCCTTCATCGAGAAGTCCTCGAAGGCCGACACGCCCATCCTTGTCTCCGAGGACGGCAAGATGCGCCTTGCCATCGTCGGCTGGCTCAAGACCATCGAATGGCTGCAATGGTACGACGTGCAGTCCGAGCCAGGCGGCGTGCTCGATTCCGACAGCCACCAGCGCGGCTCGGTCGAGTGCCTGTCGGTTCTGGACGGCGAGTTCGAGGTCGAGGTCGGCGGCGTCACTCAGCAGGCCAAGGCCGGCGAGACCCTGCGCTATCGCTGCGACCGCCCGCACATCGTGCGCTGCATCGGCGATACGCCCGGACGCGCCAGCATGGTCTRCATCCTCAAAGCGGCGGTGATGGACTAAGTCCAGGCTTCAAGGCTTGGGTGCCGCGTAACCCTGCTTGGCCGGCAGGGACAGAATATACTCCGCCATCGCCTGACGGTCGGATTCCGGCAGTTGCGCCGTGTTGCGCACCACTGAGCCCATAGGGCCGCCGACCGTGTCGAAGTTCGGCGTTTCGCCGGTCGTCAGAAGCGTCACGAGATCCCCATCCGTCCAGCCACCGATCCCGCTCGGATGCGGCGTGATGTTGGGAACCGAACCCTTGCCCTCAGGATTAGGCCCGCCCGCGAAGCGGCGATCCTCGATGATGGCCCCCGCGAAATTGCGCTCGCTGTGGCACTCGGCGCAATGGCCGGGGCCGTTCACCAGATAAGCGCCCCGGTTCCATCTCTCGGACTTCGACGGGTCGGGCTTGAAGGGCTTGCCGTTCAGGAAGGCGAGCTTCCAGAGGCCGACGCCGCGACGGATGTTGAAGGGGAACGGCAGTTCATGCGCCGGCGCCCTGCCCTCGACAGCAGGCAGGGTCTGCATGAAAGCGAACATATCCGCCAGATCCTCGCGCCGCATGTGCTGATACGAGGTGTAGGGGAAGGCAGGATAGTAGTTGCGTCCGTCGGGAGACGTCCCCTCCTGCATGGCGCGAATGAAATCCGCCGTGCTCCATGAGCCGATGCCGTCCTGCTTGTGGGAGGAGATGTTCGGAATGTGGAATGTGCCGAAGGGCGAATGCAGGGCAAAGCCGCCGCCGAGACGCAGCTTGTCGTCCTGATTGGGCGTGGCATGGCAGGAGGTGCAACCGCCCGCAAAGAACATGGTACGCCCATTCTCGATATTGGGCGTATGGTTGGCATCGGCCGGCGGTGCCGGCGAACGGATGAGGCGATACGCCGAAGGCGATGTCAGCGCCAGGAAGCCCAAGACACCGATGCCGGCGATGGCAGCCAGCCCCACGATCGCTTTATGCATTGCCGTTCCTGTCGTGAAGCGGGCAGCCGGATCGGCCGCCCGCTCTCATGCCGTTGTCGGATTTAGCTCTTCTTGCGGAAGTCGTTGTGGCAGGTGCCGCAATTCGAAAGAACCTTCGGCATCTCCGTCTTGAAGCTGGCCTCGTCCTTGATCGAGGTCATGGCGGTCTGCGCATCCTGGCCGAACTTGGTCAGCACCGCGTCGAACTTCGCCTTGTTCTCCCAGATGGACGGTAGGGCTTCCGTGTCACCCACGTTCTTGGAGTTCTCAGGGAAGAGCGGAGCCGCCTTCTGCGCATTATCCGAAAACACCTTGAGACCGGCCTGAACCTTTGCGAGGTCGAAAGGCTCCTGGCCGCGCATCATGCCACCGATGGGGCGCGTCTGGGCACCCATCTGCTTCATCAGGTTCTGGCGCTGCTCGACCACATCGCTTTGCGCGATGGCCGCAGTGACACCCAGCGCCGCAAGACTGGCGACAAAAATCATACGCTTCATAAAGTAGTTCCCCATATTATCTTGTAGTGGACGGCTTCTGCCTTGCCGGCCCCGTCAGGGCTGGCATTAGGGCATATCTTCTTAAAATTGAGCACTGTACTTTAGAACAAATCTACGTGAGGAGCCGCGCTTATCCCTCTACTCAACCGGCTCACCCGAAGCCGCCCAATCCTTGAAGCCGCCTTTGTAATGCTCGCGGATATCCTTGCCCGCCCCTTGCGCGAATTCCAGCGCCCTCACCGAGCGAATACCGGCGGCGCAGGAGAACACGATCCGCTTGCCCTCCGGCAAGGAGGCAGGGTCGAACGTGGACAGGGGGTGCGAGACAGCACCGGGAATGTGACCGGCGGCGAACTCGTGAGGCTCGCGCACATCCACTACGAGGATCGAGCCGTCGCCGAGACCCTGCTTGATGTCCTCGCGGTCGAGATCGACGACGTGTGGCGTTGATGCGTTCATGAGCAACTCCTCCCTGAGATGCGAAAGTCATACCGGCTCCTCAGGGAGATGCGCAACTCATGCAAGCGGCGGGATCCGCAGCACCCAGCCGGGCTGGATCATGTCGGGGTCCTTCACCGGCGGCGAGTTCGCCTTGACGATCTCGGTGTACTTGGCGCCCTTGCCCTTGCCGTAATGCTTCTCGGCGATCTCCCAGAGGGTATCGCCCTTCTGCACGGTATACATAGTGGATTGCTCGGCAGGCTGGCTGATCTTCAGCCCGGAGGTATCGACCTCGGCGACGCCATAGGTGTTGCCGAGCGAGAGAATGATCTTCTCCGCCTCTTCCTGGCTCATGGCCTGACCGGAGAGCTTCACCTGATCGCCGTTGACCTCGATCCCGAGCTTGCTCGCATCGAAGCCGTGGCCCTGCACTTCCTGCTGCAGCTTCTCCGGCGTTGCGGCGGCAGCGCTGCCACCGAAAATCTTGGCGCCCGCTTCCTTGATGAACTTGAACAGACCCATGCGCTCCTCCTCTTCCCGCATTGACCCTCATGCGGCCAAGCTGAAACGAAGACGCGCAGTCGCAGGAAACGGTTCCGTTCAGGCCCAAGGGTTCCGTCAAGCCAATGACGAGAACACATCCGCCAGCGACGGCAGGCGATCCTTCAGGCGCAAAAGCGCGATCAGCTCGATCTGCACAACTGCCGTGCCGAACTCTGTTTCAGGATCATGATCGACGCGCTCCTCGAAGGCATCGAGGATTTCCTCCTTCGAGCGGCCTTTGACGGCCATGATGAAGGGGAAGCCGAATTTCTGTTTGTAGATGTCGTTGAGTTCGAGGAAGCGATCTCTTTCAGCTTCTGTCAAACTGTCGAGACCGGCGGAAGATTGTTCGTTGCGGGAATCGCTCGTGAGATCGGCGAGCTTCAGGCGTCCTGCGAGATCGGGATGCGCGCGGATGAGCGCAAGCTTCTGATCGCGCGTCGCTTCTGACAGTACATGGACCATCGCCGCATGAAGACCTTCCGCCGTATCCTGAGCGGTGGTGAGGCCCGCGTCGTATGCGCGCTCTGCGATCCAGGGCGAATGCTCGAAGATGTCGCCATAGAGTTCCACGAAGAGCCTCTTGCTCATCGTGCTGGGCTTGAGGCCTACCGGGCGATGATGGCGCATCCAATGGCGCGCGATATCGATGCGCCGCGCTACCCACACGTCTTCATGCGATGCCACATAATCCAGAAATCGCGCGAGCGCCGCCGCCCGGCCCGGACGCCCGACGATGCGGCAGTGAAGGCCGACGGAGAGCATCTTCGGCGCGGTCTCGCCCTCGGCATAGAGCGTGTCGAAACTGTCTTTCAGATAGGCGAAGAACTGGTCGCCGGAATTGAAGCCTTGAGGCGAAGCGAAACGCATGTCGTTGGCATCGAGCGTATAGGGCACGATGAGTTGAAGATGCTCTCCGTGTTCCTCCCAATAGGGTAGCTCGTCGGCATAGGAATCCGCGCTGTAGAGAAAGCCTCCCTCCTCCGCCACCAGACGGTTGGTGTGTTCCGACGTGCGGCCCGTATACCAGCCGAGCGGACGCTCGCCCGTCGCTTCCGTGTGGATGCGGATCGCTTCTCTCAGATGCGCGCGCTCCTCTTCCGCCGTGAAGTCGCGATAGTCGATCCACTTGAGCCCGTGACTTGCGATCTCCCAGTCAGCTTCCTTCATCGCCGTCACCGCTTCGGGATTGCGCATGAGAGCCGTCGCGACGCCGTATATGGTCACTGGCATGTCGCGCTCGGTGAACATGCGCCACAGCCGCCAGAACCCGGCGCGGGAGCCGTATTCGTAGATCGACTCCATGCTCATGTGCCGCTGGCCGGGCCAGGGTTGCGCACCGACGATCTCGGAGAGAAACGCCTCCGACGCGCGGTCGCCGTGAAGGATGCTGTTCTCTCCGCCTTCCTCGTAATTGATGACGAACTGCACGCAGATCCGCGCCTTGTTCGGCCAGCGCGGATGCGGCGGGTTACGTCCGTAGCCGACGAGATCGCGGGGATAGGAGGTCTCGGTCATCGTCAGCTTCCTCGATAGGTGGAGTAGCTCCAGGGCGAAACGAGGAGCGGGACATGGTAATGCCCATCGGGCTCGGCGATGGAAAAGCGGATCGGCACGACATCCAGGAACGGCGGATTGGCCGTCGTCGCGCCGAGCCCTTTGAAATAGGCGCCGACCTCGAAGACGAGTTCATAAGTGCCAGTGCGGAATGCTTCGCCGATCATGAGCGGCGCATCGGTGCGCCCATCGGCGTTCGTGACCGTGCGCAGGACGGAGCGGCGGCTCTCACCCTCCAGGGCGAAGAGCTCGATGGCGATGCCGCCGGCAGGCTTGCCGTTGACGGTATCCAGAACGTGGGTGGACAGGCGGCCCATGAAACCTCGCGTGACGTGATGGTCCGATAGCCCCTGGAATCTTTAGATCGCGGGCTCTTCCGTCAAGCGCTCCAGGCAGCGAACGGCAATGCGGGCCTTTCCCGGAACGTGCTTCCTGTTGAAAAAGCCTCCAAGCGGGCCTTTCGCAATTGCAGACGCCGCCTTAGGCTAAGGTTTCCTTCACTATTCAAGTGGCTGCATGATCGACCCGCAAATTTCCGAATGGATCAGCCAGATTCTGCGCTGGATTCACGTGATCACGGCAATCGCCTGGATCGGCTCGTCCTTCTATTTCATCCATCTCGACCTCAGCCTGAAGAAGCGGGAAGGCTTGCCCCACGGCGTCGGCGGCGAGGCCTGGCAGGTCCATGGCGGCGGCTTCTACAACATGCGCAAGTATCTCGTTGCTCCGCCGGAACTCCCCAAAGAGCTGACCTGGTTCAAATGGGAGAGCTATTCCACCTGGATCAGCGGCTTCTTCCTCATCGTGTGGGTCTATTACCTTCAGGCCAACCTCTACACCATCGACCCGGCTGTCCGCGCCCTAGAGCCCTGGCAGGCTCCCGTCATCGGCCTCGGCGGCATCGCCCTGAGCTGGCTGGTCTATGAGGGCCTGTGCCGTTCACCGCTCGGCAGGAACGGACTGGTGCTCGGCATCGTGCTGTTTGTCTACATTCTGCTGGCGGCTTTCGTCTTCACGCAGGTCTTCAACGGCCGCGCAGCCTTTCTCCATACGGGCGCGATGATCGCCACCTGGATGTCGGCCAGCGTCTTCTTCGTCATCATCCCGAACCAGAAGAAGGTTGTCGCCACCCTGCTCGCTGGCGGCTCGCCCAACCCGAAACTCGGCAAGGAGGCGAAGCTCCGATCCACGCACAACAACTACCTGACGCTGCCCGTCATCTTCCTGATGCTCTCGAACCATTACCCGCTGGCGTGGTCATCGCGCTATTCGGTGGCGATCATCGGACTCATCCTGATCGCGGGCGCGGTCATCCGGCACTTCTTCAACTCGCAGCATGCGGGCAAGGGATCGCCCTGGTGGACATGGGGAGTCGCGGCCGCCAGCGTGGCGCTCGCGATCTGGCTCTCCATCATCGGCAAGCCGGGCAACGCCAACATGGCCGATGCCTCCGCCCCGGTGGAGGTCGCAGCCTCCTTCGACGAGGCGGTTCTCGCGATCCAGTCGCGCTGCTCCATGTGCCATGCCGCCGAGCCGGTCTGGGAGGGCATCCCCATCGCGCCGAAGGGCGTGCGCCTCGATACACCAGAGGAGATCGCGCGGCATGCGGAGATCATCCGCGTTCAAAGCGTGCTGACCCACGCCATGCCGCCGAACAACATTACCGAAATGACGCTCGACGAGCGCAAGGCCGTCGCCACCTGGCTTGCCGCCAAGGACACCGCGACGCGCTGAGCGCCAATAACCAAATACACCAAACCAACAGGAGGATTCCATGTCTGAGCTCACACTGCAGGCCGCCCAAACCATTGTCGAAACCACCATTAAGACCGCCCGCGAGAAGAACCTGAAGCCGATCTCGGTCGTGGTCTACGACGAGCGCGGCGCTCTCAAGGCCCTTCTCTCGGAGGACGGCACCAGCCTCAAACGCGCTGAGATCGCCATGGGCAAAGCCTATGGCGCCCTAGCGCTCGGCGTAGGGTCTCGCGCCATTCACAAGATGGCGACTGATCGCGCCTATTTCGTCTCCGCCGCGACCCATGTGGTCGGCGGCCAACTCGTGCCCGTGCCCGGCGGTGTGCTGATCAAGGACGCCAAGGGCAAGATCCTCGGAGCGGTCGGCGTCTCGGGCGATACCTCGGACAATGACGAGATCGCCGCCGCCGCCGGCATCGAAGCCACCGGACTGGTGTTCGACGCTGGCGCCTAAGACTTTTCTCCACATCTCAAAGCCTTGCTGGCCCTGGGTTTCATTGTTACACAGGGATAGTACTGGACATAAACAGTTGATTGATCAACAAATAGGACAAGGTTACTGCCACATCGGCTAGGACCGAAAAATTCGTTCAAATACGGAAACGAAAACCAGAAAGGGAACGCATCCGATGTCATCATGGATCAAACGCACGGCGCTTGCCGCTGTCGCCACGGCAGCCCTCATGGGCGCCGCCTCCGCGCAGGTCGTCTATAACCGCGGAAACACTGGCGAGCCCGAGACCCTCGACACCCACAAGACCTCGACGGTTCAGGAATCTCATATCCTGCGCGACCTTCTTGAAGGTCTCGTGGCCTACAATGCCAAGGGCGAAGCCATCCCCGGCCAGGCTACGAAATGGGAACTGAGCGACGACGGCAAGACCTATCGCTTCACCCTGCGTGACGGCATTAAGTGGTCCAACGGCGATCCGATCACAGCCGAGGACTTTGTCTATTCCTACCRCCGCATCATGGATCCGGCCACGGGCGCGAAGTACGCGAACATCCTGTATCCGATTAAGAACGCCGAGAAGATCAACAAGGGTCAGGGCAAGCCCGAAGAGCTGGGCGTGAAGGCTGTCGACCCCAAGACTGTCGAGATCACCCTTGAGTCAGCAACTCCTTACTTCATCGAATTGCTGACCCACCAAACCAGCCTTCCGGTGCACAAGGCATCGGTCGAGAAGTTCGGCAAGGACTTTGTGAAGCCGGGCAACATGGTGTCGAACGGCGCCTACAAGCTCGCTGAGTTCGCGCCTAACTCGCACATCAAGCTCGTGAAGAACGAGAATTACTGGGACGCCAAAAACGTCAAGATCGACGTGGTCAACTTCATTCCGCATCCTGATCTCGCCGCAGCTGTGCGCCGCTAYGAGGCTGGCGAACTCGACAGCATGGACGAGCTCCCGGCCGATCAGATGAAGTCGCTGAAAGAGCGCTTCAAGGATCAGGTCAAGCTCGGCCCGTACCTCGGCACTTGGTTCCTCGTCGTGAACTCCTCCAAGGCTCCGTTCAACGACGTGAAGGTGCGCCAGGCTCTCTCCATGCTCGTCGACCGCGAGTTCATTGCCGAGCAGATATGGGGCCAGACCATGCAGCCTGGCTACTCGTTCATGCCTCCGGGTCTGGGCAATTACGGCGAGCCCGCCTACATGGAATACAAGGATACCTCGCCGATCGACCGCGAAGAGAAGGCCAAGGCTCTCCTGAAGGAAGCCGGTTTCGGCCCCGGCAAGCCGCTGAAGGTTGAGATCCGTTACAACACCACGGACAACAACCGTAACTCAGTGATCGCTGTTTCCGACCAATGGAAGCAGGCCGGCATCGAGACGTCCTTCATCAACACGGACGGTAAGACGCACTTCGCTCACCTGCGCGATGGCGGCGACTTCGACGTGGCTCGCTATGGCTGGATCGCCGACTACTCGGATCCGAATAACTTCCTGTTCCTGCTGAAGAGTGACAACAAGGGCTTCAACTACGGCAAATACAACAACCCGCAGTTCGACAAGCTCCTTGAGCAGGCTGCGACCGAACTCGACCTAAAAAAGCGGGCCGATATCTTTAAGCAGGCCGAGGCAATCCTCATGAAGGACATGCCGTGGATCCCGATCATGTACTACGGCAAGAGCAACCTGGTCTCGCCGAAGATCCAAGGCTATGTGCTGAACACTCGCGGCGTCTATCCGTCGCGCTTCCTCTCGAAGACGCAGTAAAATAAATAGCCGGACAGGGGCGGCCTGATCTTCAGGCCGCCCTATTCTTTTATCCGTTATCGCGTTTCAACGGGAGGAGCTTGCCGTGCTCTCCTTTATCCTGCGCCGTCTTCTTTCGGCCGTCCCGACGCTGTTCATCATCGTCACGATCTCGTTCTTTCTCATTCGCCTCGCCCCAGGCGGCCCGTTCGACCTGGAACGTCCGCTCGAAGCGAAGGTGATGGAGAACCTCAACAAGATCTATCAGCTCGATAAGCCGCTCATCGAGCAATACTGGCTATATCTCGGCGCCGTCATGCGCGGCGATTTCGGCCCCTCTTTCATCCTGCGCGACTTCACGGTCAGCGAACTCTTCGCTCACGGCCTACCGATCTCGATGACGCTGGGTGCCCTGGCCCTCTCCTTCGCCGTTATCGTCGGCGGCACGCTCGGCGCCATCGCCGCGTTCCGCCAGAACAGCACCATCGATTACATGGTGACCGGCATGGGCGCTCTCGGCCTAACGATCCCGAACTTCGTCGTGGCGCCGGTCTTCCAGATCATCTTCGGCCTCACCCTCGCTTGGCTGCCCGTGGCGGGTTGGGCGAACGGAAGCTTGCGCAACCTCGTCATGCCCGTGCTGGTGCTGGCTCTCCCGCAGATCGCAGTGGTATCGCGCATGACCCGCGCGGCGATGATCGAGAACCTGCGCTCCAACCATATTCGAACCCTGCGTTCGCTCGGCCTGCCGACCCGCATCGTCGTCGTCCACGCCCTGCGCGGCGCGGCGCTGCCGGTCGTCTCCTATCTCGGGCCGGCTGCTGCGGCCCTGCTCACCGGCTCCGTGGTGGTCGAGACCATCTTCGGCCTGCCGGGCATCGGACGCTACTTCGTCGAAGGCGCTCTCAACCGCGACTATACCCTCGTCATGGGCACCGTCGTCGTGGTCGCCGTCTTCGTTCTGCTCTTCAACCTCGTGGTCGATATTCTCTACGCTCTTATCGATCCGCGCATTCGTTACGATTGAGGTGGATCATGGCTGAAGGCGCTGTTCTTCCTATCGAAACCATGTCCGGTCCCGTCACCGGGCGTTCCCTCTGGGCCGAGGCCCGCGGGCGCCTCGTACGCAACCGGGCTGCGATCACCAGCATCGTCGTGCTGAGCCTGGTCGCCCTTGCGTGCATCTTCGGGCCCTTCTTCACCGGCCACCCCTTCGACCGGGTCTATCCCGATTACGTGAAGGTGCCGGCGAGCATGGAGGCCTATCCCAAGGCCGACCAGATCGAGCCGCACCTTGAGCGCATCGGCTCGCGGGTGCGGGCCAAGGCCGAGAACTTGAGCATCGACAAAGGCGTCGTGCATCTCACGCTCGTGAGCACCAGCACCCGCCCCATCGATGAGCGCCTGCTCGCCTATTTCGAGCGCTCCGATCTCTTCGGCACCGCCAAGGTGGTGGAGCGCCAGGATGAAGGCCGCAAGCTCATCGTCGATGTGCCGGTGCGCCAGCAATATTTCTTCTTCGGCACGGACACGAACGGGCGCGATCTTCTGACCCGCACCATGAAGGCGGGGCAGATCTCGCTGGCCATCGGCCTGCTCGCCACCCTCGTCGCCATTCTCATCGGTGTGATCTACGGCGCGACATCGGGCTATCTCGGCGGGCGCGTCGATCTCGTGATGATGCGCATCGTCGATATCCTTTACTCCCTGCCTTTCATCTTCTTCGTGATCATGCTGGTCGTGTTCTTCGGCCGCAACTTCATCCTGATGTTCATCGCGGTCGGCGCGGTGGAATGGCTCGACATGGCCCGCATCGTGCGCGGCCAGACGCTCTCCATCAAACGCCAGGAATACGTGCAGGCTGCGGAAGCGCTCGGCGTCGAGACGAAGGGCATCATCCGCCGTCACGTGATCCCGAACACGCTGGGACCGGTCGTCGTCTACATGACGCTGCTCGTGCCCAAGGTCATCCTGCTGGAGAGCTTCCTCTCCTTCCTAGGCCTCGGCGTTCAGGAGCCGAACACCAGCCTCGGCGTGCTCATTTCCGAGGGCGCCAAGAACATCCAGGGTGCCACCTGGATGCTGATCTATCCGTCCCTTACGCTTGTCGCGATCCTGTTCTGCCTCAACTTCATCGGCGACGGCTTGCGCGATGCTCTCGACCCGAAGGATCGCTGACATGGTCGAACCTGTTCTTTCCGTCCGCAACCTTCACGTCCGCTTCCGCACCGGCGACGGCATTCTCCATGCCGTGAAGGGCATCGACCTCGACATCCCGCCCGGCGAAACCGTCGCCATCGTGGGCGAGTCCGGCTCCGGCAAGAGCCAGACCATGATGTCCGTCATGGGCCTTCTCGCTTCGAACGGCTGGGCCGAAGGCTCGGTGAAGTATCGCGGCCAGGAGCTTGTCGGCCTCTCGCCCGACAAGCTCAATGC
>NZ_JBFUMH010000113.1:0-17554 GCF_054049475.1 Microvirga sp. P5_D2
CCGATCATCCTGGCCAAAGGGTGAGGCGGAGGGCAGTACATCCGTGCCCGTCCGCCTCGCCATCTGCCTCTTGCCAGCGCTTAGGGAGTGCTTGGCAGGAGCCCTGAAACTGATGGTCGCGCCAGCCAAACGAGGAAACCGCTCGGCTGGCGCGTGAATGTCGCTGGATCGCCCGCAACAACTCAAGATTACCCCGCGCTTGATGACTCTCCAATGACGGTCGATCGCGAATTGCATGCTTCTTCAGCACGGCACGAGGAAATCCTCGCCAACGTGAACAGATGACGTGCGCTTTTCTCCGGCTGCTCTTCCGGTTGTTACGGAACGTTGCAGCATCCTTTCTTTGTTAGCCCATCGCCTGGGCAGGAGCTTTTCATGCTGACCAAGCTGACCCGCTGGTTTCAGGCGCCGCCTGAAGCCAAGGCCTCGCGCGCGCATTCCGCCGTCGCGTTCTATTTCGACGGACGCGCCGTGTGGACGCCGCGCGATTACGGCGCGCTGTCCCGCGAGGGTTTTCAGAAGAACGCCATCGTGCATCGCGCCGTGAGGTTGGTCGCGGAAGCTGCCGCCTCCCTACCGTTGACCTTGAAGCAGGAGGGGCGGGATCTGTCCGCGCATCCGCTGCTGTCGTTGCTCGCCCGTCCGAATGCGCGAGAGGGCGGACAGCGCTTTCTCGAAAGCGTCTACGGACATCTGATGGTGTCCGGCAACGCCTATGTGGAGGCGGTCGGCATCGATGGCGCGCCGGTGGAATTGCATGCCCTGCGGCCCGACCGCATGCGTGTGGTGCCGGGCGCGGATGGATGGCCCGCCGCTTATGAATACGCAGTCGGAACGGAAGCGATCCGTTTCGTAATGGGGCAGGGGGAAGTGATGCAGCCGATCTTGCATCTCACCCTGTTTCATCCCTCCGACGATCATTACGGGTTGTCGCCCATGGAAGCCGCGGCAACCGCGCTCGACATCCACAACGCGGCGGGCGCGTGGAACAAGGCCCTCCTCGACAACGCGGCGCGTCCCTCGGGTGCTCTCGTCGTCGGTGGAACGGCGCTCACCGACGCGCAGTTCAGCCGGTTGAAGGAGGAACTCGAGACAAACTACCAGGGCGCAACCAATGCAGGCCGCCCGCTGCTGCTCGAAGGCGGTCTCGATTGGAAGCCCTTGTCGTTGTCGCCGAAGGACATGGATTTCGTGGAAGCCAAATCCGCCGCCGCGCGAGAGATCGCGCTCGCCTTCGGCGTCCCGCCGCTGTTGCTCGGCCTGTCGGGCGACAACACCCACGCCAACTACGCCGAGGCAAACCGCGCGTTTTATCGCCAGACCGTCATTCCGCTGGTGAAGCGCACTACGGAAGCCCTCGCGCAATGGCTCTCGCCCGGCTTCGGCGATGTGCTGCAGCTGGAGCCCGATCTCGACGCCATCGAGGCGCTGGCGGATGAGCGCGAAAGCCTGTGGCGGCGCGTATCGGCCGCAGCGTTTCTAACGGATGACGAGAAGCGCGAGGCCGTGGGGTATGGGCGTAGTTCGGGTGCAGGGGCGGTGAAGGGAAAGCGCACGAGAGTCGCCTAGCGTCATCCCGGACGGCGTGAGCCGATCCGGGATCGTCTGCAGAATGAGGCGCTGTTTCCCTCCCCCTTGCGGGGAGGGAAGACCCTGCGCCATTCTCGTCAAGCGATCCCGGATCTTCGCTGCGCTTCGTCCGGGATGACATTCTCCCACGTCTTCACCGGCATTGTGCCGGCGATACCGATTTAAGAAACGCAGCGCACTTCAGAACCGGTCATGGCCGGGCTCGTCCCGGCCATGACGGGGAGACAATGAGTACCTGACGTGGAATTGGCTCACGCCGTCGGATGCCTCATTCGAACCGCCTCGGAGGCATCTCCGCCCATCCACCTCTCAAAACCGCAACAACCCTCAGCGCATCCCATTCTTTGCGCAGGAACAAACAATGAACATTGCCGATAAGATTGCCGAGGCTGTGATCAGCCGGGGCGATCTGGCTCATCTCGCCCTGTTCGTGTGGGCGAGTGGAGCATCCGCATTGCTCGCCATGACGCTTCGCGACCTGTTCGCGGCCAACCGCCGCTTCGATGCATTTGTGCGCGAGCTATCCCTTTTCAACCGCCGTCACACGGGAGATCCCTCATGACCCGAACCACGCTCCGTCCCGTTCGAAAGCCGAAATCTGCGCGCAGCGGGCAGAGCCGCGCCGCGCTGGTGTTCCGGGACTTCGTCCGCCAGCTCGAAAAGCTTGATGGCAAGCCCGCGCAAAGCGCTCGCGGAGCCGAGCGATGAAACACATGGGCGTTCCTATTACGCAGGAGATGAAATTTCTCGCGGAACCTCTGAACGCCGTCGATGCGGATGGCGTGTTCGAAGGCTATGCCAGCCTGTTCGGCGTCACCGATCTCGGCAAGGATGTCGTCATGCCCGGCGCTTTCGCGGAGACGCTGAAGAAGCGCGATGTGAGCGCGGTACGCCTGCTCTGGCAGCACGATCCCGCAACCCCCATCGGGCGCTGGCTAGGGATCGAAGAGGACCGGCGCGGACTTCGCGTGCGCGGCAAGCTCAATCTTGCCGTGGAGCGGGCGCGCGACATCCATGCGCTCATGCGCGAAGGCGCGGTCGATGGTCTGTCCATCGGCTTTCGCGTCGAGCGGGCGCGGGCCGAGCGGCCCACGGGCGTTCGGCGCCTGGAGAAGCTCGATCTGTGGGAGATCTCCGTCGTGACGTTTCCCATGCTGCCGGGGGCTCGCGTCGAGACTGTCAAACACACCCCGCACGACCTCGCATCGGCGATCCGCAGCACGGCCCATCGATTATTTTCCTGAACCATGGCCAGCGAAGAGCGTTACATGCAAGCCCGCGGGAAAGCGGACGCCGCGGGCAGGGCCTGTGCTGCCGTCCGCTTTCTCGGGAGGTTTTCCATGAAGAAGCTCGCTTTCGTCGCCCTTCTCGGCCTCGCTGCCGCGGCCTGCACCACGACTCAAGAACGTGTCGGCGGCGCTGCTGTTGGCGCAGGCGTCGGTGCCGTTGCCGGTCCGGTCGGCGCCGTGGCCGGTGGCGCGGTCGGCGCTGTAACCGGGCCTACCGTCGCCCGGACTACGAGGCGTGCCGTACATTAAAACACGCCGCCTCGCTCTCAACCGAAGCCCGTCGCGAGACGGGCTTTTTCTTTGACCTAACCGATTGATGAACATGATTCCTGTTGTTGAAACCAAATCGATTTCCGACGACTTCTCCTCGGCCTTCGAGGATTTCGCCCGCGCCTTCGAGGCGTTCAAGGACACCAATGATACGCGCCTGTCCGAGATCGAGACGCGCCTGTCGAGCGATGTGGTGACGGAAGAAAAGCTCACCCGCATCGACACCGCCCTCGACGACGCCAAGCGCCGTCTCGACCGCCTGGCGCTCGACCGCTCCCGCCCGCCGCTGAGCCGTGGCGATACCCAGCGCGATCCTGCGCAGACCGAGCACAAGACCGCGTTCAACGCCTATATGCGCTCCGGTGAGGCCACGGGCCTGAAGCGGCTCGAAGAGAAGGCGCTCTCGGCGGGCTCCGGCCCGGATGGCGGCTATCTCGTTCCCGAGATCGTCGAGACCGAAGTGCTGCGCCGTCTCTCCACGATCTCGCCGATCCGCGCGATCTCGTCGGTTCGCGTCATCTCCGGCGGCCAGTATAAGCGCGCCTTCTCGACCTCCGGTCCGGCCACCGGCTGGGTCGGCGAGACGGCGGCCCGCCCGCAGACCGCAGGCTCGACTCTGTCCGAGATGAGCTTCCCGGCCATGGAGCTTTATGCGATGCCGGCCGCCACGCAGACACTTCTCGACGATGCGGTGGTCGATATCGACCGCTGGATCGCGGAGGAGGTCGAGGCGGCCTTCGCCGAGCAGGAAAGCGCCGCCTTCGTCAACGGCGACGGCGTCAACAAGCCCAAGGGCTTCCTCGCCTCCGACGTGGTGAAGGAGGATACCTGGAGCTGGGGCAAGCTCGGTGCGGTTCATACGGGAGGTGCTGCCTTCCCGTCTTCGAACCCGTCCGACGTGCTGGTGGAACTGGTCTATTCCCTGAAGGCCGGCTATCGCCAGAACGCTTCGTTCGTCATGAACCGCAAGACGCAGAGCGCGATCCGCAAGTTCAAGGACACGAATGGTCAGTATCTCTGGTCGCCGCCCGCAAGCCTCGGCCAGTCGGCCACCCTCATGGGCTTCCCTGTCGTGGAGGCCGAGGACATGCCGGATATCGCCGCCGGTTCCTGCGCCGTCGCCTTCGGCGATTTCAAGCGCGGTTATCTCGTGGTGGATCGGGCCGGCATGCGCGTGCTGCGTGATCCGTATTCCGCGAAGCCCTACGTGCTGTTCTACACCACCAAGCGCGTGGGCGGCGGCGTGCAGGATTATGCGGCGATCAAGCTGCTGAAGTTCGCGGCGTAAAATAAGGATGTGGGCGAGGCTTATCGCCTCGTCCACTCGTCCTGCATGCCGTTGAGGCTGCTGACGGCCTGCCTGATCCAGCCGAGATGCTCGACAATGGGCGTCACGGCGGTCAGGCCTCCGCAGGCGCTCGGCTGGCTGGAGCGCATCGCGCCGCTCGACCAGCTGACGATCCCGTAGAGGAGATAGCTGTCGCGCGTCGCGGCGAGGATCGGTCCGCCGGAATCGCCCCGGCAGGCGCCCGCGCCGCTGGTTTCGGCCAGCCGCTCACGATCCACTACGATCAGCACGCGGTTGGCAACCTCGATGGGGCCGAGCGACACGAGATTGGCCTGGCGCAGGGTGCGGGCGGATTGCTTGCGCCGCTCCGCCAGAACGCCGTAGCCGGCGATGGTGACCTCGTCCCCGATGTCGATCCTTCCGGCAAGGGTGGGATCGAGCGGCAGGAAATCCGCTCCGACGGGTGTTTCCAGCCTCAGGATCGCCAGATCGACGCCCGGCTGCGTGCGGGGCGTCGTGCCGGCCACGAAGGTGGGATGCATCGCCATGGCGGCGACCTTGAAGCGCTGCGGCTTGAAGGCCCGGCTCACGACGCTCACCCGGTACGAGGCTCTCTCAATGACGCAATGGGCCGCGGTGAGCACGAGGTCCCGGCCGATCAGGGCGCCCGAGCAGAGCTCCCCGAGGGAGTTCTCAATGGAAACGACCGAGCGCCGGAGACCGTTCGGATCCCTGGATGTGGCGCCGAGCAGAATGGCCTGAGCGGAACCCGCCCAGAGAACAAGGGCGGCGAGAGCGAGAAAAGGCAGTGCGCGCATCTGGGATATCGGGTGAGGGGAGAATCATTACGTAAGGGAAAGGCCTAGCTTGGTAAGATAGTTCCGGGCCTTCGGCGTTTTCCAGCGTTAGTTTTCGCTCCAGGACACATTGCGGTTCCAGCCCTTGAGAACCCGGTCGATCCATTCCCGTTGCGCTCCAACGAGAATGCCCTGTGTCACGCCTCCACAGCCCTTTCCGCCTGCCGGCGATGCCCAACTCGTGATTGCGGCAATGGCAGCCCCTGATGCCATCGGCCCGCCGGAATCGCCCTGGCAGGCGCCCATAGCGCCCGATCCCTTGGTCCAGAGCAGGATTTTGCTCGGACCATAGGGCTCGGTCACCGTGAGGGACGCCGTGCGGAATGTGCCGGTGGTCTTGGCATCGCCCTCGCGGGAGAGGCCATAGCCGCCGACCGTAACGGTCGTGTCCTTGCCGGGTTTCGCGGCGGTCAGCGTCGCGCTCTCGAAGCGCCGGGGCAGATTGTCGGGAATGCGGACCAGGGCAAGGTCGATGGAGCGCTGGCGCGTCTCGATGGCCTTGGCGTTGTAGCCCGGATGCACCGCCTTTGCGGCGGGCACAATCAGCACAGGCTCTCCGCTCTCGTCGCGAAAATGCACCCGGTGCTCGTCCGCGCCGGTCACGCAATGGGCCGCGGTCAGCACCACGTCGCGGGCCAGCACCACGGCGCTGCACACGCCGCCATTCGAACTCAACACCATCACGCTCTGGCGGGCGAGGGGCCCCTGGTCCTCCGCGCCGCCGACGATGGCCTGCGCCGTATTCGCAAAGAGCGACGTCGCGAGGAGGAGCGTGATCAGACGATTCATCATGGAAGGATTCCTGTTGCGATGATCCCGATATTCATCGAAGGCCCCGCCGTCGAGCCCATATCGCTCACTGAGATGAAAGATTACCTGCGCCTCGATGATGATACGCAGGATGATCTGGTGGCGGGCCTCGTCAAGGCCGCCCGCCTGATGGTGGAAACCGCGTCGCGGCGCGTTCTCATCGAACAGCGTTGGCGCGTGGTGCTCGACCATTGGCCCAGGGGCGGCAGGGTGATGCTGCCGCTGTCGCCCCTTCTGGCCGTGGACGGCATTAAGGTCTTCGATGCATCAGGCGCGGAGACTGAGATTGCGCCATCCTCCATCGACAGCGATGGAGCGGGCGATCCGCCCTCCATTGCGGTCACGGAGGCGCCCGAGCCGGGGAAAGCCAGAAACGGCATCTCCATCGAGCTGCGGGCCGGTTACGGCGCGACGCCCGATGCGGTTCCGGCGACCCTGAAGCTCGCGATCAAGATTCTGGTCGCCCATTGGTTCGAGAACCGGGGCGATGTGGTGGGAGAGCAGATCCTGCCTCCCGAGGCCATGGCGCTGGTCGCGCCGTTTCAGCGCGCCCGCCTTTGACATCACACCCGCCGCTGTCATCCCCGCGAAGGCGGGGATCCATAACCGCTGACGATCCGGAGTAAAGCGAACAGGTTCTGCTGCGCTCTTCTTCCACCCGTTGGGGTTATGGATCCCGGGCTCCGCTGCGCGGCCCCGGAATGACAGTGGAGGCTTTTCGTTTCGAAAGATCCACGCGATGAAAAACAAATCCGTATCCATCGGCGCGCGTGCGCGCCGGTTCGTTCTCGAATTGCCGCTTGAGAGTCCTGACGGGTTCGGTGGCGTCATCCGTTCCTATGCGGCCGGTCCGCAGCTCTGGGGCGCGATGGAAATGCTCGCCGGCACCGAACGCACGCGCGCCGAAAGGCCGGAACAGAGCCTCACCCACAGGATCACCCTGCGCTACCGCGACGGCGTGACCGGCGCGATGCGCCTGACCTCCGGCCTTCGCCGCTTCGCCATCCGCGCCGCATCCGACCCCGATGGATCGCGGCGCGATCTCGTCTGCCTCGTCGAGGAGATCAAGGCATGACGAGCCCGATCCTCGCGCTCCGCCGCGCCATTCTCGATGCCGCTTCGGGCGATGCGGAGCTGACGGCGCTCATGGGCGGAACGCTGCGCCTCTACGACGAGCCGCCCCGCAACGTCGAGCCGGTCTACGCCTTGTTCGGCGATGTGACGGCGGAGGATTGGTCCACCGATACCGATCGCGGCCACGAGCAGGACTTGAGCCTCGTGGTCTGGTGCGAGCGCGGGAGCGCGCGTGCCGGACTCTCGGCTGCGGAGCGCTTCGCCGCTCTGCTCGACGATGTGCCGCTCATTCTCGATGAGCATCGCCTCGTGAACCTGCGCATGACGGAGATTGCCTCTGCGCGCGACAAGGACACGCAACTCACCCGCGTGACGGTTCGCTTTCGCGCGGTGACGGAAGTGGCTTTAGCTCCGCGATAAACATTCTCAACATCATAGAAGGATTGCTTCATGCCTGCTCAAAAGGGCAAGGACCTGCTCATCAAGATCAGTGACGGTGGAACCGGATTTGTGACGGTGGCGGGCCTGCGCACGCGCCAGATCGCGTTCAATACTGAGACCGTCGATGTCACCAACGCGGAATCCGCCGGGCGCTGGCGCGAGCTTTTAGCGGGCGTCGGCGTGCGACGCGCCGGCATTACCGGCTCCGGCGTGTTCAAGGACGAAGCGTCGGATGCGCGCCTGCGCCAGGTGTTCTTCGACGGCGATATTCAAACCTATCAGATCGTCATTCCCGATTTCGGACGCATCGAAGGTCCGTTCCAGATCACGAGCCTGGAATATCGCGGCGACCATGCGGGCGAGGTGACATTCGAGATGTCGTTCGAATCCGCAGGCGCGCTGACCTTCGTGGCGTTGTGACGGAGGTTGCCATGGCGAACAGACGACGCGGCGAGGTGGCCCTGCAATTGGGAGCCGAGCGCTATACCTTATGCCTCACGCTGGGCGCGCTCGCCGAACTCGAGGATGCGTTCGGAGTCGATGATCTCATGGCGCTCGCCGAACGCTTCGGCACGGGCCGCCTGTCGAGCCGCGATCTTCTGCGGTTGCTTGCTGTCGCCCTGCGCGGTGGCGGTCATGATGTGAGCGATGCAGAGGTGGCCGCCCTGCCTCTGCCGGAAGGGATCGAGCCAATGGCAACGGCCATCGCCGATCTTCTCATGGTCACCTTCGGAGCCGAGGCATCCTCTCCAAACCCTCCGCTGCGGAATCTACCCCCGTTTTTATACTATGTATGTAAATACAACGGCTTAGAGACGGTCATCTAATCAAATGGCATAACCAAACATTCGTATAACCAAACTTAATTTTAATGGTCGTTGATCCTCGCGGGATGACGTGGAAAGTGCGCACTGGAACCTAGCCCGACTGTTAGGCGATCTTCGACGCTCAAGACATCAATAATTGTTGGAGGCCCTTGGTCTGCTCTACTGGGATAATTGATCCTAGAGCATATGCCATTAACTCGATGTGCCTGACATGTATAAGTTCGTAATTGTTGACAAAGCGGACAGAGTTTCAGCAACCGTTCTGTATACCTAAAAATAGTATGGCGCTGCATACTGGACGTGCGCTACCAGAAAAGTATGATGATGCCATCAATCGCGGGGCCGGACGACGAGAAACATCCTGTAGACTTGTGGAATGTGCCGCTGATCTTGCTTGTAGGCATACCTCATTCAGTGATTTGCCGGGGCCAGCTTCCGGCAGTCGGAGTTCCCGAAGTTGGTTCGGTATCCATAGGGAGGCAATCTTGGGACGTCCCTCCGTAATCCCCATCCTATGCAGGCAACTTGGTGATCGCCTCGACCAGATCATCACGGAGTGGAACGTCCAAGCGGAAGGCAACCGCGTTCCGACGCTGCCGCTCATCGACGGCAAGGTAAATGTGCGCGAGCTTGCCCGCCAATCAGGCTTCGAAGGAAGCCAAGAGCAACATTTGTTCAAGAATTCGGAGCTCAAAAGCATGGTCAATGCGGTTGCTCTGGAGCAGGGGGTCGAGCCGGTTGGGAGCCGCACCGAATTCGACGCTGAGCATCCTGCTGTGGTCAAACGCTTCCGGCAGGCCAAAGCTGATCACTCCGAACTGGGGAAAGTCGCCGCCGAGCGGGAGGCCTTGATTGAACGCCTCCGTAGAGAACTCGCCAGCAAGGACGAGCAGTTGGCTCTTTTAGAGAGCGTCGGCCTGGTGATGCGGATCGGGAAGGTGAGCTAGTGCGCATTCGAGTGTCAGAGATCGTTTCCCAGCGTGAGTTCGGTTTCATTTTCAAGGGTGACGTTGTCGAGCAGGACGATGCTCTCCAAGGGCAGCGTCTACGCGTCAAGGCCGGTCGGAACGCCCTTCTGGGCGAACCGGTTCCTGGAGAAACCTGGGACGTCTACGGTTGGACACGCGAGACCGCTTGGGGACCGCAGATCGATGCGACCCGGGCTGTCAGGGTAATGCCAAATGGCTCTCTGATCTGCGACTTCCTCGCTGCGCACGTTCCCGGGATCGGCCCAGAACGGGCACGGCGGCTGTGGGAGTATTTTGGTGCCGATCTGGCCGATTACCTATCCTCGGAATCTCATATCGAGCTTATCGCCAAGGTCATTGAGCCTGATCGTCCGCAGCTTGCGCCGCGACTAGCTGCCCTTCTCATTCGCACGTGGATAAATGCCTCGAGCGAGACTCGGCTGATCGAATGGCTTGCCTCGCACGGCTTCGAGGACGTGCTTCTTGCACGGAAGGTTGCCCGCTTAATGGGCCCCGAGGCGGTGGAGCGGGTCGCCAGCAATCCATATAGCCTCGTGCCGTTACTTCCATGGTCGAAGGTGGATCACCTGGGATTACGTGTTCTCGCCGAGACGGGATCGCCCAATCCCCATCACGACATCCGCCGACTTGTCGGAGCGGTGGACGCAACCGTAAAGCGTGCCATTCGCAAGGGGCATACTGCACTCGACGACAGCATGTTGCGGGAGGGAGTCTCACGGGCGCTCGGTGTCAATACTGCGAGCGGTCGTGTCACGGCCGCTATCGATGCCGGCGAGCGTAACATCGCGGTGGTGCGACAAGGTGGGCTGTGGAGAGCCCCAGGCGCTATGACCATGGAGGAGGCTGTCACGGAGCACCTACGCAAAATGGTCCGTGCAGACTACCCATGCCCAGTTCGAATACCCTCCCTGGGTCCAATGGAGCAACTTCTCGACACGCATGAGAGCAAGTCAGAGCCCCTTCATCCCGAACAACGTGAGGCCATCATAAAGGTTCTTCGAAGTCCGCTTGCCTGTCTTCAAGGTGGTGCCGGAGTCGGCAAGACCTACACGACAAGAATGCTGTGCGACATTTGGGAAGACCTCGGAGGGCGGGTTCTCCTTTGCGCTTTGGCAGGCAAGGCCGCTCTGCGCCTCAGCCGGGCCACAGGCCGACTGGCTCGGACCCTTGCCCGAACGCTGGCTGATCTTATCAGGAGAGAAACTCTCAAGCGGACGATGTGGGATGAGGAGATTGACTCGTCAGAGCTGAACAAGATCGTCACTAAACTCAAAACTCTGGCCGAGGTAGATACAAGGACGCTGGTGATCATCGATGAGGCATCCATGGTGGATCTACCCACGATGCATGCTCTCTTGCGTAGGATGCCAATAGGATCGCGCCTTCTGCTTGTTGGCGATCAGGCCCAACTTCCACCCATCGGCTTCGGTCTAGTCTACCATCGGTTGGTTCGGGATCGCACGATCACATTTCGCCTTGAAACAGTCCATCGTCAGGCTGCTGAGACTGGAATCCCCGGCGTCGCCGCCACCATACGATCCGGTAGTTTTCCATCATTCCGACAATACCGTGGGCAAGATGCTGGCGTATCGTTCATACCGTGCCCTGTCGAAGAGCTGCCGCAACGCATAGAACGGACTGTATATGAGCTTGGTGGGCACGTAGCTGGGCTGTTGATCATCACTGCGACGAATGAGGGTCCCGCGGGAGTCAATAGCATCAACTCGCGCCTGCATCGGCTCTACTTGGGGAGCACGGATCGACCTGAGATCAAGGGCCATTTTGGCCAACGATTTGCTGTGGGCGAGCCGGTAATCCACCTCCGAAACGATTACAGCCGTGGGCTCTTCAACGGCCTCCTTGGCATGATCACCGCGGTCGATACGCAATCTCGGAGTTGCACGGTGTCGTTTGATGGTGAAGCGGATCCCCATGATTTCAACACTGAGCAACTGATCGATCTTTCGCTCGCGTATGCTGTCACCTGTCATAAGGCCCAGGGTTCTTCCGCCCCCCGTGTGATGGTCCCAGTTTACAAGAGCTTTGCGATGGATCCATCGTGGATATACACGGCCTTAACCCGCGCAGAGAAGCAAACCGTATTCATAGGGGATCCTGATGTCCTGCACGAGGCCCTTCGCGGTCCTTCCGCAGCGGATCGACGTCATGTCGGGTTCGATTGGACCTCGAATGCACGAACCTTACCTCTTTTGGCGACTAACCCTGTTCCGCCAAGCTTGTTGCGCCAAAGATAGAATCCAAGGCTGCTTTGCTGTTGACGGTTCCGAACTGGCGCATCCGGCCGAGATTCCGCTTCGGTGGTTGATCGCAGACAATGCGAGTGGCCGGATGACCTGCATTGTTGGACGTCGATTCACAGTATGATGACCTCGTGGAGGCGTCGATATGATCGCGCACATACCAAGGCATTCAGGGAGATCAATGTGTGTTTGTCCTCGAGACTAAGACAATCTCGATCATTCTCCGCAGATTGCGAATTGACCCTCCTGTCCACGCTGCGGCGACAGCCGCCATCTCGATCTCATCGAGCGGGCTGACCCAGCGATCATCGAGTCCTTGCGCCGCCAGGATGTCAGCAATGATCTGGCGTGAGAGGTACCGCAGATGTTCGCGTCCTGGCTCCGGAAACGTGATGATCCGACAGCGATCTCTTAGTGGAGCAGAAAGTCCGTCAAGTGAGTTGGCCGTCATTAGCCAACTGACATGCGAAAGGTCGCAAGGAGCTTGCACATATGGATCATGGAAACGGCATGCCGTCTCCTTCTCGAGAAATGCTAGAAGCGCATCGTGTACCTGCCCGTTGTAACGGGAGGTGCCGGCCTTCTCGATCTCGTCCAAAACTGCACCTGGCCCCGCAGTCCGGTACCGAATTACAAGGGCAATCGGCAGAGAGGGTTCGCCGGTTGACCAGCGACGCGGGGTTCCCGCAAAACTTCCGTCGGAGATCCCGCCGCATGGAACTACGTCGTGTGGCACGTTCAGCACCGTGAGAAGTCGGCGCGCCAACCGGGTCTTTCCGGATCCTGGCGAACCAACGAGGATAGTGGGGCGGAGCAGGACACGCGAGCGAGGGACGAGGTCTGTAAGAATGCGATCGATCACGTCGGTCGCAAAAGGGAACTCGGCATGCAAAGTAGTCCGTACCTGGACCAGATCCGGTAAGGGGACCAAAGGCAACGCCTTTCCGATAAATGGCTCTAGTTCCTTCGCCACCTTCTTTCCCTCGGTTGTGGTCGCATTTCCTACCTGATGAAAAACGACAACCGAGGACGGGGAACTTGCCTCCAGTTTCTCCTGCCGAGGTGAGATGGCCGAAGCTTTTGCCGGGTCTTCTCCTGTCGATTTCTCAATTGCCGCTTTAAGTTTAGCCGCCTGCTCGGAAACGGCTTGTATCTCGATGAGGTTGGTCAGGATCCAGCCGTAGTGGGAAACAAGATCAGCGGGCCGTCGTGTGCGCAGCATCCGCGCTTCCTTCCCGAAGTACGCAAACGCAGGGTCGGATGCGGCAAAGGAAAGCCAACCCAGGGCCGACGTGATCAAGGGAATGGCATATTCCCATTCGGTGGGATCATGCTCCAATCCGATCACGGCAGTGATCGTCTGGCGGGCGATTTCCATAGCAGCACTGTGGTCGCCGAGATGGGCAAGATAAATCTGGCACCGCAACCGCCAGGATTTCGCTCCGTCAGGAAGAGAAGTCGCCGCCACGCGTAGCGTGTCCGCAAGCGACCGGACCTCGTCCATTCCGGCGCTGACGGTCAATTGCTCCAAGCCGTGGAAGACCATTGCGAAATGAGCGTGGTCCGCCTTCCTCTGAAGCCGGGGCATCAACCTTTCGGCAAAGGCTTGCATGTCGCGCTGGATGTCGTTTCCAAGGAATGACATGCCCGCAAGCAGTTCGATTTCCGAAGGTAGGTGGAAGCCCGCGATGGCCGCTCTCTTGCGGCGCTCGAAATGCCTGAACGCGACGTGGGTGCCCTTGGCGTTCCCGGATGTATCCTTCATGGTCACGAATCGATTCCTTCGTCACGAAGTTAGGTTCGCCTCACGCGGCAGCCCAAGGCGGCACCACCGCGACTTCGTCCTCGCCCATCCCTGGTCAGGAGCAAAGACCCAGAGCTCGGACGTGGCGACCAGGCGTCCCGTGCCGGACAGCTTCGGATGGTCGCAGACATTGCCGACTAGGCAGGGGACCGACCGGGTGCCACGCTCCCAATTGCCGAGGATCGGTGCGTCCTCAAGATCCGACTTAGTCGGCCCCCTGCTGTGCCTGATTGCCATGAGATCCGCGCTCAGACGAACAAGACGATCGATTTCGAGGTCGAGGAGTCCGCGGAAGGGGCCATGCTCGCGAGTAATGAGTATCATCGCAATTCGTTTCCATTGAGTTGGACAAGAGGGACTGCGCCGCATTGCACTCGCATCGGGTATCCGACCGAGTAGGTCGCGGGTGCCCGCCTAGCGGGACATCGACTTGGGGTTTGGTGGTCTCAAGACATTACGCTTTGCGTGATTGGAGCCGGTGAACGGTCGATGAAAACGCAGAAGCAGGGTTGTGGCGCTGACCCCGCAGAGCCGATGACCCGGGGTTCAGGTGCGGTCGGGTATGCCGAGCCTGAACAAGCCTGCGAGCGTGAGTACCCACCCCTGTTCCTTTGCGAGTACCCAAAGGTCTGTCGTGAAGAATGCGAGAGCCCTCCCGGTTTCCTCGTCGAGCACATTTCCGAAGATCGCTTGAGTGGGTACGAACTCAAAGGCCCAATCATCGATGACCGGGGCGCTGGCAAGTCGCCTCTGGCTTGGACCGGTGCCGGCGTGGATCGTCCTGAGGTCTGCTGCCAGGCGTTCGAGGCGGTCAGCCGTCAAGAGCATGCGTTCCGCATCATCGAATCCATCGTCCTTGAGCCCAAACATGCGAAGCGCCTCCCTGATTCGTAATCCTGAATCCTTGGCCGGTATAGGCTTCGCCCCATGCCTTGTCCATCGACTTTGTCCCCTCACGGGACATTGAAACGGCATAAGAGGACAAAAAATTGGTTCGATGGGACAATTGTTGACAAGACAACCTGAGCGTTGCCGATGTGGCCGAATGTTAGCGAGGCCCAAGATCCTGAAAGCCGCACGTCTCCTCCTGAATCTCACTCAGGAGCAGGTCGGCGAAGCCGCAGGTTTTAGCGACAAGACCGTGAAACGCATGGAGTCTGGAGCCGCGAAGGTGACCATCGACGTGCTCGAGGCGGTACAACGTGTGTACGAGCGCCAAGGCGTCCGGTTCCTTCAGGAAACCGACGATGAAGGCGAAGGCTTACGGCTCCCCAAGAACCTGAAGTGAACCTCACCGGAAATCCCCCTGTGGGACATAGCAAAGTGCAGTGATCCCATCTGGCTAGGGCGGGCCTTGGTTCAAATCTGGCTTGCTGATTTCATGCATCCTCTCAGGCGGGTACCGACTTGGCAGGAGACAGCAGGAAATGCCCAGGACGCCTAGCTGGCAATTCCTTGAGATTTAAGACCCCCCACGACTGCGATGCTCATGGCGGTGTCGGCCTGGATCCCGCTTTTCCTAAAGGTGAATGGATTGGATAGTGCGTGATGAAACAGATGTCCCCGCATTCCACAGTCATAGAACAAAGCGCGAACATATTGATGGCCTACGCGATTTGAAATCGGTACCGTTGCTTTCCTACAAGGAGATGATGATGACTGATCAAGTTCACCCTGAAAGCGACGTGGATCCATTGGAGGCGAACGTTGCCGCCGTGATCGATGCCTGTGGCGGCAACCCGAGGACAGCTATCCGTGCTCTACTCATCGAGCACGAAATTTTGGAGCAGCGCATTGGGCGTTTGGCTTCGGCGATATCATTCGGATACGTCCGGGGCCGAGCCGGGACCAATCCGGCCAGCCACGCTGATCGGTAGGTATTTACCGGAGGCTTGAGCCCATGCGTCATGGTCATTCAAGGTGAACTCAGCGGAGGATGCCTCCAGAGATCGCCGATAAGTTGCTTGAGTCCCTGCGTCCAACCCGGCATCTCCTCACCCGGTCGCTAGCCGAGATCCCGATCGGATGCCCGGAGTACCAACAGATCGACAAGGTGGTGCAACAGGTTGATGGGCTGGCGGAGATCCTGACCGGGGCTCGGACCCACTTCTACCGCGATGACGGGTCAGGCGATGCTCGGAACAAGAGGGATCGGACGAGGTGAGTGTGCTGGAGTCCCCGCATTCTTGCCATCCAGAACTTGCGAAGACCGTTTGCCCTTCACCGGATGCCACTCATGAATGAGGCGGTTGTCCATTGGGGTCGAACTCGGCATCGATGCGCGGAGCGTGGGGAAGGCGTGATCACACCGATTCCGGCGCTATCAAGTTCGTTACCGTGACAATAGGGACAACGTGCCGACCGTACTCATCCGGTGCAAGACAATCTGCTGCCTAAGGTGGTGAATAAACGATCGAGCCAGAAGAGCCGCCAAGTCGCGCCTGGGCAGTAAAGCGGCCGGGGCTTTTGAAAAAGGCGAATGTTTGGCCCGCGTGTCTCGCAAGGGATCCGCCAACGGGACAGCCAGGGCCGGAGCGCGAAGACACCCGGAAAGCAGGTTTGGCTTTCCCAAAACCTGTTCCCGAAATATGATTCCCGAAACTGGCGGTTTGGGACGGAGTTACGGGACAGATGCTGATCGGCTACGCGCGTGTCTCGACGGCCGATCAGGATTTGGCGCTGCAAACCGACGCCCTGACCAAGGCCGGGTGCGAAAAGCTGTTTACCGACAAGGCGAGTGGCGCGAAGGCAACCCGGCCGGGGCTGGCGGAAGCCCTCGAGTTCGTGCGTGCTGGCGACACGCTGGTGATCTGGAAGCTCGACCGGCTCGGCCGCTCAATCCAGGGGCTGATCGAGCTGGCGGCCGACCTATCGGCGCGCAAGGTCGATTTCCGATCTCTGACGGATGGGTTCGACACGTCCACGCCCTCGGGCCGGCTGCTATTCCATATCCTCGCTTCGGTCGCGGAGATGGAGCGCGAGCTGATAAAGGAGCGGACCATCGCGGGTTTGGCGGCGGCGCGTGCCAAAGGCTGCAATGGCGGAGGGCGAAAGTCGGTGATGTCGCCAGACATGCTCGACACCGCCCGCAAGTTGCTCGCGGCGGGCGATAGCCCGGCGAAGGTCGCGAAGCTGCTGCAAGTCGGGCGATCGACCTTCTACCGCCATTTCCCGGCAAGTAAGCGGGAGACTGACTGATCCATGACCGCTTCGGGTCACGCCAAGAAGATCAGGAGTCCTCTGGAAAGTCCGGTCTCGGATCCTTGAGCCGACATTAACCCTTCTTCCGGAACGTGCCATTACCAGACCTTTGCCTATCGTCAGAGGTGGCATTACTTGGCTCAATCTGCCATGGCGGAATGAAAAACCGTGGCGGGTATTGCCGCTTGAACAATTATGCCGCCAGCCAGATTTCATTGCGCCTAGCAGCAGTTAACGTGACATGCCCCGGCACCCTCAGAGAGAGCTTTGACAGCATGAAGCTGCGTCGCTGCTAAACGTGCAGCAGAAATTCAGGATTGTCCGCCAACTTGCACTCAAACTTCATCGGCTTGAAGTCGGAGTCAAACTTCAGGATGATGTTCTCGCTGCGGCTAGCGATATAAAAGTGCCCTGATTTCGTGAACGCCATTCCGCACGCTTTCTTCACCTTCACTCCTTCAATTGGCGAGAGCGTGAAATCGCCCGGGGAACTGGGCAGATTCGCGGTAAGCACCTTGTTGCCTGCGCTGACGTACAGATTGCCCTTCCACACCGCCATATGGACGGGCGATTTTATGCCGTTGCTCTGGCCCAGAAATTGCCCGTTCTTGTCATAAGCTTTCACTCTGCCAGCGGGCTCGTCGGCAACATAGAGTGCGTTGTTTGCCCACACCAATCCCCGAACAGAATGCTTGTTTTTGCCCGAACCGGAGTATTCCAGCCCAGCCGGAGTCTTCATCGGCGTAGTCGTTGAACCCAGGTTGCCCACGCTGGAAGCTACAAAAGTGCCAGGGTAGAACGTGCCACTTGCGGGCAGCGCTGGAGCTTGCGGAGCCGGTGTCGCGCTCGTGCC